>JBJKQZ010000206.1:0-5388 GCA_046704865.1 Terriglobia bacterium | reverse complement strand
CGGCTCCCAAAACAATAATCCAGGCCACGGGCGCGCGGAACATCCACATCTCAAGCGAGGCCATCGAGTAAGCGTAAACGGCAAAGAACAGCCAGTAGAGCCCGCCGGTCAGCGGCAGGTTAAATTTTCCCGGCAGGTGGGAGCACGTAAAAGGAATCTTGTGGTACGAGTACAACAGCAACTCAACCAGGATCAGCGCCAGCAGCGCGCCAAAGAGTGACGTGAGCAGGGAATCCGCAAATCCCCACAGCGCCGAATAGACCACCAGCACCACCGCGAACAGCGGAGCGATGGCGAGGGCGATCATGGATTTGCGCACGCCGCTGAGGCACTTTGCGCCGTTGTTCTGCTCCGTGATCTGGAAAATCCAGTTGGCAGGCAGTTCCGCCGGGAAGCCAAAGGCCGCGCGCATTCCCACCAGGGTGAAGAATGAAATGATCAGCGGAACGGACAGCAGCACTACGTCCGGCCGCGAGGTGGTAGCCCACAGGTCCGGCTGCGCCGATTGCGCCATCAGTTCCATGATGCCCAGCAGCGCGAAAGCCACGCCGACGGCGACAAAGCCCACAAAGTAGAGCCGGTGCTTGCTGTTGCGGTCAAGCGTCTTGAGCACAAAATAGAATGTGGCGCGCTCGCGGGAATCTTTCAGCCACAGGCGATCCAGCAAGCGGGTGGTGAGCGCGTCCAGGCCCAGGTGCGCGGGCTTTTTTTCTTCAGACGATTCAAAGGCCATCTGCGCGTGCCGCCGGTAACAGACCACGTAGGCAACAATCGCCACCGCGGCGGAAACGAAGAGCGCGATCACGGCCACGCGGGCAAGCGACAGGAAGAGGGCATTGTGCACGCCGAGGAGCGTGCGGTAAAGGCCCAGGTACCACATGGGCGGCAGCGCGTAGAGGATGGGATTGCGCGTCCGTTCCCATCCCGGCAGCAACTGGGGAATCATCGGAATCAGAAAAAGCTGGCACACCAGAAAGATGGTGGCCATCCCCTGAACGTAGAGCGAAACGCGCTTGAATTGCACATAGTTCAGCACTGCGATCAACACTCCCTGGAGCGCCACAAAAAACAGGAACATGAAAAGGCACCCGGACAAGACCACGATGCCGTGCACGATGACGAGCCACAGCAGACGTCCGAACGTGCCTGGCTGCGGCGTGTTGCTCACTTCAATCATCGGATAAACCAGGGCGGGGAAGGCCGCCACGGCCAGCATGAAAAGCCCCAGGAACAGCGACAGCGCGGCAATCTTGGCGGAAAAAATGGTCTTGAGCTTGAGAGGAAGCGGCATCAGGATTGCGTAATCACGCGCGTCAGGGAACAGCCTGTCCCATTCCACCACCGCAACAACGCCGATGGTGATCATGGCAAACATCACGTAGCGGCATTGATCAATGGTGCACACCGCATCGTAAACGCGTTGAGAAAAATGCCAATAGAGAAAGTCGTAGGTGTTCCCCTGATAGAACGTGTAAAAAACGCCGGGGACCGCCAGCAGCGAAAGGATGTGCAGCACGCCCAGGTGCACTTCAGCGTCTTTGGAAATCAATTCGCTGTCAAAAAGGCGCTTGAAGAAGTGGCGCGTGAGGTCAACCAGATGGGTTTCATCGTTGTAATAGAATTCGCGAATTTTGTCGACTACGCCCATCGGAGGGTTACCGGGGCCGCGCAATCAGGATGGCTGCCTGCAACCGGGTGCCGCACTTGCGCGACCTGCCCAACGCGGCGGCGCGCGCGAAGGTGATTACATCTTCATCGCATCCAGAATTTCACCCGCAAGCTGCTCGGTATCCTGATGCAGCACAAGCTGGTTGAAAATGTCTTCAAGCGAGGGCGAGCGCATCAGGTCACGCAATCGCTCGACGCTTTCATTGGCCACCATTCGGCCCTTGTAAAGGATGATCACCTTGGAGCACATCTTCTCCACCACTTCCAGCACGTGCGAGCTGTAAAGGATGATTTTGCCTTCGGCGGCAAGCGACCGCACCACGCTCCGCAGCGTGAGCACCGAGGTTACGTCCAGGCCGGAAAGCGGCTCGTCGAGAATCAGGATGTCCGGGTTGTGCAACAGCGCGGCGGAGAGCAGCACTTTCTGCTTCATGCCCTTGGAGTAAGACGAAATGGGCGAGTAGCGGTGCCCGTAAAGGCCGAAGAGATCGAGAAGGCGCTCGGCCTTGGGCTGCAGCACTTCCTGGGGAATGGACCGCAGCCGCCCCACAAGCTCCAGATATTCAATCCCCGTCATGTAGGGATAAAGCATCGGGTCTTCCGGCACGTAGCCGATGTGCTTGCGGTATTCAACCATGTCCTCGCGGATGTCGCGCCCGCGGTAGAAGATGTGGCCGCGTGAAGGCTCAAGCAGGCCGGTCAGCATCTTGGCAGTGGTGGTTTTCCCGGAGCCGTTTGGCCCCAGGTATCCGTAAATCTCGCCCGGCTTTATGGTGAGGTCAAGATTGTCCACCGCCGGCACGCGGTTGAAACGTTTGGTAAGGTTTCGCAGTTCAAGCATCCGACGCCCCGCTTTCAGGTGGGTTCAAAGTACGGGATCGGCTTGCAGGCCCCTGTTCCATTAGACACCACAATCCGCCGGAAAGGTCCCGGTTATTTTGGAAATTGCCGCCAGCGATTATCTACCGTGCGGCGTTTGTAGCGGCGGCTTTATGCCGCCACGGAAAAGCCCCCTCACCCGGCCGCGATGCGCGGCCACCCTCTCCCCACGGTAGAGGGTTTTTGTTGCCTGGGGTGCGACGCAGGCCGGCACGAGTGAACTCGTGCCCTTTCGCAAAGGAGCTCGCCACTTCTATGCTGTTGTAGCGCCGACCAGCAGGCCGGCATTCGGCGGCAGTCTGCCATGTGCCGGGCTAAAGCCCGGCGCTACAAGTTCATTCGTATCTCAGCGCCACCATGGGATCGACTTTGGCGGCGCGGCGGGCAGGGATGTAACACGCCAGCAGTGCGACGCCGATCAGGATCAAAGAGACAGCGGTAAACGTGACCGGATCGGTTGGCGTAACACCGTAGAGAAGGCTTGAGAGAAATCGCGTGAGCGCGAGCGCCCCGGCAACGCCAATCACGACGCCAATCAGCGCCAACTTGAGCCCCTGTCCGATGACCATCCCTAATACGTCGCGTCGTTCCGCTCCCAACGCCATGCGAATGCCGATTTCGCGTGTGCGCTGCGAGGCCGAATACGAAATCACGCCGAAGATTCCGACCGCCGCGAGCAGCAGCGCGATGATGCTGAACGAGGCCATCAGCAGGGTGCGGAAGCGTTCCTGCGCGACCGAGGTGTTGACCACCTGCGAAAAAGAATTGACGTCAGTCACCGGCAGGTTCTTATCTATGGAGTGCACGGCCTGTCGGATGCCGGCGGCCACGCTCGACGCATCCATGGAACTCCTTGCGACGACCTCTCCGCCCCAGAGCGGCGCCTGAGCGAAGGGCACATACATCATGGGGCCGGGCTTCTGGCTGAGCGCCACATCGCGCACGTCGCCGACGATCCCGACGATCTCGCGCGACACATTGACGTTGGGCGGGAAACCAAACTTCATTTCTCTGCCGAGCGGGTCCTGGTTGGGAAAATAACGCCGCGCCAGCGCGCTGCTGATGATGGCTACCTTGGGGTTGGACGGCGAATCCTGTTCAGAAAAAAAGCGGCCTCGCAACAGCGGAATGCGCATCACGTGGAAATACTCCGGGCTCACCGTGGCGTAGTCGGCGGTGTTGGGTTTGCCGGGCTGGAGCGGAGGATTGCCCACAATGGTGAAGGTGAAGCTGGCTTCACCCTGGCGATCCATGGGCAGGGGAGCGGCGATGGCGGAATCCCGCAGACCGGGCTGCGCATGGAGCCGATCCAGCAACTGGTTTGAGAAATCCGTCCATTGCTGCGGCGTGGAATATTGAAACTGGGGGAGGGAAACTTCAGCCTCAATGACGTTATGCGGGTCGAAGCCCGGATCGACAGAGGTGACGCGCGCGAAGCTGCGGATGAGCAGGCCGCAGCCAATCAGCAGCACCACGGCAAGGGAAATTTCCGCGCTCGCGAGGAAGCTCCGCAGAAACCGCCCGCCACGCTGGCCGGCGCGCTCGCCGCCTTCCTGCATGCTGGTCTGCAGATTGGACCGCGTTGCGAAGAGAGCGGGCGCCAGTCCAAACACCAGCGCCGCAACAAGAGACACCAGCAGCGCAAACAGAAATACCGGGCCTCCAACGTGAATGGAACTGATGCGAGCCAGGTCAGCGGGCAGAAAAGGACGGAAGCTCCTGACGCTTACGGCTGCGATTGCTACGCCGGTGATGCCTCCCAGCAATCCGAGCAAAGCGCTTTCCGTCAGCAACTGGCGCACAACGCGGCTGCGTTCCGCGCCCAGCGCCATTCGCATGGCAATCTCCCGGCTGCGGGAGGTGCCGCGCGATAGAAGCAGGTTCGCAATGTTGGCGCAGGCGATCATCAGGACCAGGCTTACCGCGCCCAGCAGAATCAACAGAGCCGTCTTGACGTTGCCCACTACGAATTGCGGGAACGATTCGATCCGGAGCCTTCTGCCGGAATCCTGCGCGGGAAATTCCTTTGCCAATCGCGCGCTCAAGGTGTTCATATCAGACTGGGCCTGCGCAATGGAAACACCCGGCTTCAATCGGCCAATGCCGCTCATCACGGGGATGCCCGGCTGCCGGGTCAAGGGTCCGAACACAGGGTCCTGCGCGATCGGAATCCAAACCTCCTGATGCGCGGCGCCGTCCGGATAGCGAAAGCTTGCCGGGAGAACTCCGACCACGGTGAACGAGCGCATATCCAGATTGATGGACTGCCCAATCAGGCCGGGGTTGGAACCAAAGCGGCTGCGCCAGAGATTTTCGCTGAGAACAGCAACGGGCGCAGCGCCCTGCCGGCCATCCTCGGGAAGCAAGGTGCGGCCTGCCAGCGGCTTTGCATCCAGCAGCGGAAAAATCTCCGGCGTCACGTCCGCAGTATTCACAATGGAAGGCTCGCCTGCACCGGTCAGCGTGAGGTCGTGAAAGGCGTTTCCACCCATCCCGCTGAACACGCGGTTCCGCTCGCGGATCTCGGTGAAGTCTCTGTAGGAGAATGCTCCCAGCGCGTCCGGTTGCTCAAGGGGGACATTGAACAGCAGGACGAGTTGATCGGGATGCGGATACGCGAGCGGCCGCAACAGCACCGCATCCACAATGCTGAAAATCGCGATGTTGGCGCCAATACCGAGGGCGAGGGTGAGCACTGCGACAATAGTAAATCCTGGATTGCGGCGAAGTTGGCGCAGGCCGTAGCGGATGTCCTGCGCAAGTTCATTGATGATGCGCACGCCCCAGGCGTCGCGGCATTCTTCCTTGGCTTGTTCAAGTCCGCCCAGCTTGATGAGTGCC
>JBJKQZ010000205.1:0-3618 GCA_046704865.1 Terriglobia bacterium | reverse complement strand
AGATGGATCTGGTCTATCGCTCTCACATTCCCACTCAGGCTGTGCGGGGCTTTTACATGAACCCGGAGGTGCCCAACCTTCTGGTGGTGAGCAAGGAAAACGGCGGCAAGCCGGACGCCTTGAATGTGGGCATCAACATTTGCCGCACTCCCTATTTCTGCACTCTCGATTCGGACTCCATCCTGGAACGCGACGCTCTGCTGCGCTTGATGCGCCCGATTATCCATTCGCCGGTCAACACGGTTGCAAGCGGAGGAATCGTCCGGGTGCTGAACGGCTGCCACGTGCGCGAAGGGCGCGTGGAAAAGGTGGCCCTGCCGAAGTCACACCTGGAACGCTTCCAGGTGGTCGAATACCTGCGAAGTTTCCTGTTTGGACGCACGGGTTGGGACCTGCTAGGCGGCACGTTGATCGTTTCCGGAGCGTTTGCGGTATTTCATCGCGAAACGGTGATGGAAGTGGGCGGGTTTGCCCACGACACTGTGACCGAAGATATGGACCTGATTGTCGAACTGCACCACTGGGCGGCAAAGAACAAGCGGCGCATCCGGATGTCGTTTTCCTCCGACCCGGTCTGCTGGACGGAATGTCCAGCGACGCTCGGCATGCTGGGCAAACAGCGACGCCGGTGGCAGCTTGGCCTTTGCCAGACCCTATGGAAGCATTCCGAGATGCTGTTCAACCGGAAGTACGGGCTGGTGGGAAACCTCAGTTATCCCTTCCATCTCTATGTGGAGGCTCTGGGCGCGGTGGTGGAGTTCCTGGGTTACTTTATGGTGCCGCTGGCCATTATTTTCGGCATGGTGCCGGCGATGCTCTACCTTCTGTTTGTCCTTCTCAGCCTTGCCTATGGCGGGCTTCTTTCGATTGGGGCCGTGCTGCTGGAGGAACTGACCTATCGCCGTTACCCCGGCTACCGTGACCTTGCCAGTCTGTTGTGGTTTGCCTTTATTGAAAACATTGGTTACCGCCAGTTGGTGCTCTACTACAGGTTTGAAGGAGTGGTGCGGTTCCTGACCGGCTCACGGCACTGGGAAAAGGTCACTCATGTTGGAGTGGCCAACTAGGTCCTGCGAATGCCCCCGTTGAAAAACCGCATTGGCCTCTCTCTCCTGCTCCTCCTGGTTGGGATCTATCTTTGGGAGTTCCATGCCAAGCCTGTCAATGGACCGCTCTACACGGCCGCCGTCGCTGAATACCGCGGCAGAAACTATGAGAGATCTCTGAGCCTTCTCCGCCGCGCCTACAAGATTGATCCTAACGATACAAGCGTCCTCACTCTGATGGGCTGGAGCTCCCTGAAACTGGGTGAACCGAAACAAGCCCTCGAAAGGTTCATGCGTGCCAACCGGCTGGTTCCCGATTCGCCAGATACCATACTGGGCTATGCCGACACGGAGATTGCTCTGGGGAATACGCAGCGCGCCATTGAACTGCTGGACCAGTTGAAAGATCCAAAGGAGGACTCCGCCGACCTCGACATGGCCTGGGGTTCGCTCTACCGGAGCCTTGGCCGGAACCGGGATGCCGCGCGCAAGTTTGAGCAGGTGCTGGCAATTCGACCCAGTGACGATCTGGCGCTTGAAAACCTTCGCCAGCTTTATAACCTGAAGGGCGCTGTGAATCCCACTGACCTTCGCTTTGAGAAAATGGTCCGCCCGGCAAGCCTTGATTACCCGTTTCGCGTATTCGGAAATTTTCTTGAGCAGCACGTGGGGAATAACTGGGGACCGGTCTACCTTACCGGGGTCGATTTGGATGCCGCGCTGCCCGGCAGCTTTCCTGACGAGTCCGTGACGGATGCCGGTACCTACCTGAAGTGGCTGCGCATGATCGGCCAACTGGGTGTCAACACCGTGCATGCGGCAAATATTCTTCCGCCGGCCTTCTACCGCGCTTTCTATCTTTATGACCATGAGGATTCACACCCACCGCTTTGGCTGCTCCAGGGGATTGCG
The DNA here is from genome assembly GCA_046704865.1 of Terriglobia bacterium. Classification (GTDB taxonomy): domain Bacteria; phylum Acidobacteriota; class Terriglobia; order UBA7540; family UBA7540; genus SCRD01. The sequence continues at coordinate 1,660 of JBJKQZ010000205.1, read as the reverse complement.
CTTCCCGCGCCCCCCGTGGATGACGACCTGTTCGAAAAGGATTTTTACCAGTCATGCCTCAAGGAAATACGCGACGCGGTTGACATTGTTCACGGGCAGGGAGATGTTGCCTGGAGCCACCTGCACTCCGGCGGGCTTTACCCGAACGATATCGCACAGCGGGTGGTGGGATTTGTTGTGGGTAACACGTGGCTGTCGCACGTGGTTCTGGACAACAACGCGCTGCATCCCCAGATGCTCAGTTACCAGGGCGACTACATTCGCGTAGCCTCTGGCAGTCCCACCGAGATTTTTCTGGCCCAGATGATTGACCATCTCACTGCCTACGAAGAAGGAAAATACAACTGGCAGCATCCCGCGGCGTTTCTTAACTGGCCGACGCTTGACCCTATGCGGCATCCGACAGAAAGCACCATGTCAGAGGAGATGGCTATTCGGCGTTCGCTCGGCGAGCGGTTCCAAAACCCTCCGGGCCCTTACGATGATGATGACAGCGTTACCGTTGATCCCAGCCATTTGCAGGCGACTGGGAAATTCCTCGCTGGATATTTTGCCGATTACAACGTGTTCCCTTTCTACCCGGACTTCCTGGATCTTGACCCTGCCTACCTCCGGGCCACCGACATCGACGGGACGGACCCTTTTCTCGGTTATCTTCAGGACCTGAAGGCGCATACGCGGGACCTGCCGCTTGTGATCAGCGCCTACGGAATTCCTGCCAGTCTGGGAGTCAGCCATTTCAGTCCCGCGGGCTTTAATGAAGGCGGCCAGACCGAGGTTCAGCAGGGGAACCTTCTGGCACGAGTCACTCGAAACATCTACGATTCCGGCGCCGCGGGAGGGATGGTCTTTGAATGGCTCGACCAGTGGTTCCGGCGTTCGTGGCTGACCCGTAATTACGAGACTCCCCAGGAAGACAAACCGCGCTGGAAGAATTTTATGGACCCTGCAGAATATTATGGGCTGATTGCCGCAGACCCCCACGGCCGCGCGGAGCATCAACTGGACGGCAGCCCGCTCGCGTGGAACAACCGCCCGCCCTTCTATTCCAAATCGAACCGGGGCCTGTTCCAGCCTGCGGGAGACCTGTGGGACGCGGCACGCGACCTGAAAGCTTTGTACGTGGACGCAGACGAAGGTTTCCTTTATCTGAGACTGGTGGTGGACAATCTGGCCCCCGGCAGAACGGGACGTCCAGACTGGAGCCAGGTAAATTACCTGATTGGCATCGGGGCCGATCCCGGGCACGCAGGCATTCGATACCTTCCGTTCATTGCTCCTGTACGCTTCCCCCAGGGAATGACTTTCGCCATTCAACTTGCGGGTCCTGGGGCCAGCCACATCTGGATTGCGTCCTCTTACAATCCCTACCAGATTGTCCCAGTGCCCGGCATACCGGGGGAAACCGATCTTGGGCAGAAACTTGGCTGGACCCCGGACGTGACCGACTCCGGCACTTTCGAAGGAGAAATCATTGAGCCCAACCGCCGTCGCTTTGCGAGGGACGGCAAATACTTTCCGCCGCACCGTTATGATCGGGGAATCCTGCCCTATGGAACGCTGGACCCGGCCTCGCCTGATTACAACCCTCTCGCGGAATGGCACGCCAACGTCCAAACCAACACTATCGATGTGAGGATTCCCTGGGCTTTGCTGAACG
>JBJKQZ010000204.1:0-6025 GCA_046704865.1 Terriglobia bacterium | reverse complement strand
GCGCTTCAATCCCGCCGGCCCCAAAGAAAACCAGCGCTGCCAGCAGATACATGATCCCTATCCGCTTGTGGTCCACGGAAGCGACCCAGCCCAGCAACCCTGAAACCTGCTCCTGCGGTTGCGCGAGCGGAAGCGCTTGTCCGGCGCCGGGAAAAGGAATGTCGCTCATTTCAAAGTCTCCAAGTACGCCACCAGTTGCTGCACCTGCGCAGGGGTGAAATTGAAATCGGGCATATGCGCCCCCGGCTTGTAGGCCTGGGGATTTGAAATCCACTTGCCAAGGTTTTCAGGCGTGTCCTTCAATCGCCCGGCCGCAAGCGTTTCGCGGCTCGCCACGTGGGTGAGGTCAGGACCAATATCTGCCTTGGCAGGAGTGCCTGCAACCATATGGCAATTAACACAGGTTAGCTCATCGAAAAGTTTGCTCCCTGCCGCCGCCTCGCCTGAAGTCGGCTTGGGCGGAACTTCAAGCAGATGCTGTACCCAGGCTTTGAACTCAGCCTCGTGCTGTGCAATAACCCGAATCCGCATCCACGCGTGCTCAGCCCCGCAATACTCCGCACAGGTTCCAAGGTAAGTTCCCGGCTTGTCTGCCTGGATCCAGAAGTGGTTCGGATGGCCGGGAATCGCGTCAATTTTGCGGCCCAGGTCCGGCACCCACCAGTCATGGATAACATCTGCGGATTCCAGCCGGACCAGCCACGCTTTATCCACAGGTATGTGGATTTCATTAGCGGTCACAACACCGGAACCGGGATATCGAGCTTCCCACCACCACTGGTGCGCAATGATGACCAGGTTCGGCTTTTCCCCAGGAGCAGGCGTGCGGTCTGAGCGATGCATGGTCTGGATCGTAAAAATAAAAATTGCCGTAACCGTAAGCAAGGCGCCAATCGTCCAGGTTTTTTCCAGCCTGGCATTTCCAAACACCTGCCGGGGTTCGGGCGCTCCGGGTCTGTGTCGAAACCGGACAACAGCGTAAAGAACCAGGACGGTTATCAACACCAGAATGGCCAGCATCACAATACCCACAAAGATAGACAGGTGCGTGATGGCTTGCGCCTGCGGGGAGGCCGGTGAAAAAAGGGAGTTTTTTAACATCTTTCCGTCAAGAAGCTGGTTCAACCGCTCGAAAAAATCGAGGGCAATGGGGACATGTTGCGGGTCTCCGGCAGGAGGAGATGCCTTCGTTGCAGAGGCTCTATTTTTCTGCAGTGCGTCTGGGCGATGCGTTTGCCGATCATCTAAAGTGATCGCTCTGCAACGACGCGGCCCCGCTTACCGAAGGCCGCCGGTGGATTGATTCTATGAATCCCCAATTGAATAAGCCGTTAAGAGTCTTCGATGCACCCACAACCAAATAGGTTTCATGAAATTGAACGTGAGCTTGAACTGGAAGAAGAGGTTGTGCGCCCCGGATTCGCTTTTCAGCGACTCTCAGAATACAACAAATTTTTGTCGCTTTAAACGTAGTGTTGAATTTCAAGCAGCAGATCCTGACGCACCGCAGCATTTCTTGTATTTCTTTCCGCTGCCGCATGGACAAGGATCATTGCGCCCCGGCTGTCTCTTAGAGGAGTTCTCCATTTCACAACTTTTAATCCATTCCATTACGTTGGCGGGGGCGCGGCGCTGCTGGAGTTCATTCGCCATGAACCGCATGTAGGGGTCGATGTGATTGAAAAAGATTTTGTAACCCGCACACAGATAGTTAAGACCCTTTTCGCCATCGGGAGTATGGATAAATCGGTGCTTCGGGCATTCACCATTGCAGGCAAAGCGCACCTCGCATTCCCGGCAATACCGCGGAAGCGTATCGCGTTTGTCCAGTCCGAACTTGCGCTGCTGTGTGGAGCTGGCAAGCGAACCCAGGGGATTTTCCATGATGTTGCCCAGCTTGTTTTCCGGGTAAACAAAATGGTCACATGAGTAAAGGTCGCCGTTATGCTCAATCGCCATGGCGGACCCACATGTCTCACGAAACACACAGAGGCTGGCCGGGTAACCCATCCAGCTTTCAAGCGCCACATCAAACATCTGAATAAAGCACCGCCCCACGTCATTGCGCACCCACTCATCAAAAATCGCGCACAAAAATTTCCCGTACTGGCGCGGCTCCACGGACCATTCGGAAACACTGGCCGTCTCATCGGATTCCGGGCTGATCAGAACCAGACCTTCTGGATTTGGCGTCCGGGCGATTCTCTCAACGATGGGAATAAACTTCACAAAACCGCTGCCGTTTTCCCTTAAAAAACGGTAGACCTCCAGCGGATGGTGCGAATTGTGGCGTTGAACGACCGTGAGCGTGTTGAACTCCACGCCGTGCTTTTTCAGGTATCCAAGGCCTCGCATTACGCGGTTGAATGTGGGCTGGCCTCCGTTGTCCACGCGGTAGTAGTCGTGGAGTTTTTGCGGCCCATCAATTGAGAGGCCTACCAGAAATTGATTTTTGGAGAGGAACTCACCCCAGCGATCGTCCAGCAAGACTCCGTTGGTCTGAAAGGCATTCTCAATCGTCTTCTCTTCAGCATATTTCTTCTGAAATTCGACGACCTTCTCGAAATACTCAACACCCAGCAGTGTGGGTTCTCCACCCTGCCATGCAAAGGAAACCTGCGGCACATTCTGGGCCTGAATATAATCCCGGATATAAGTTTCCAGAACGTCCTGGGGCATGGCCCAGCTCGACTGGCCTGGATACAAATTCTCTTTTTCGAGATAGAAGCAGTAACGGCAGTCCAGGTTGCAGATGGGCCCCATCGGCTTGGTCATGATGTGAAAAGCCGTTAGTTGCTGCCCGGTCTCCGGCCTCTCAGCGACGCCGCTGTGGGGGAATTCAGACATACACTGTTCAGTCTATTCGATGAGGCAGAGTGAAGCAACGCCGCAAGCGGCCGAACGATAAATAAAGCTGGATTTGTTGCCTTGGATTAAATCTCGCACGCTTCTTTCCCCAGTTCCATCATCCGTTGCTGCAGGCGTTCCGCCAGGCCTTTATACTTCAGGTCGCCGTACAGGTTGTGGAGTTCTTTGGGGTCTTCCTGAAGATCGTAGAGTTCATATTGTTTGGGCTCATACTCCCAATATTCGATCAGCTTGTATCGCTCCGTGCGGATTCCGCGGTTTTTGGGAACCATGTTCGGTCCCGGATATTCATAAAACGCATAGTACCAGTCCTTGCGCCAGGATTCTGGTTCGGCGTCTTTCAACAAAGGCACCAGACTTCGCCCCTGCATGGATTCCGGAACCTTCACGCCCGCCAGTTCCAGCATGGTCGGTGCAATGTCCAGATTCAGCGCCATCTTGTCATTGTGAGAGCCTGCCTTGATCATTTTCGGATAGCGCACCAGCAAGGGGATGCGAATCGACGGCTCGTGCATCAGCCGCTTGTCCATAAAATGCCACTCGCCCAGGAAGTACCCGTGGTCCGCCGTGAACATGATGACGGTATTATCCAGCTTGCCCGTTCTTTCCAGGACTTTTAGAATTCGCCCGACATTCTGGTCCAGCCCCACCGTGGATGCGTAATGGTTCTTGACCATCGCCTCCAAAGTACTCACGCCCGTTGAGTCCGTTCCGATGTGGTTGTCACAATTAGCAAAGGCGCGCGGTTTGCCCGGATAACCTTTCAAATCCTCGTCAAAAGTTTCGGGAACGGGAATCTTGGTACCGTCGTCGTACAGCGTTGCCAAGTTTCGCGGAGGAATGAAGGGCTGATGAGGAGCTTTGAGAAAGAGGTACATGCAAAAGGGCTTTTCCCTTTTCCCTTCCAGCCAGCCAGCCGCGGCCATGGTGATCACGTCATCAGAGTATCCGTCGACGACTTCATCTCCCCCAATATGGCCGTCGATTCCCTCGGCAATCGGTGCGTTTACGTAGGCCTTCTGGCCAAGATAGCCGTAATAGAAATCCCAATAATAGCTCCTCAATCCGCCAGCCACATGCGACTTTCCACAGAAAGCAACTTCGTACCCGCTCTTGCGCAAATAATCTGAAACGATCGGGATTCCTTCACCAATGTGCCGTTCCTTGTTGTCAATCACGCCGTTGTTCCGAGAATAGAGGCCGGTGAGTACCGTCGCCCGGCTGGGAGCACAAAGGGCGTTGATTACAAATGTGTTGCGGAAAACCATTCCCTCGCGGCCAATGCGGTCAATGTTTGGGGTCTTGATAATTGGATTGCCGGCGATGCTCATTTCATCCGGTCGAACGCCGTCACCCATTATGATCAGGAAGTTGGGCCGGCGGGTCGCTGTGCCCGCTGATTCCTGCGCCCCTGCAACGCCAGGGCTGGCTGCGGCGGCAAGAGCTCCTCCCAGCGTGCCGGCGCCCAACTTGAGCATGTCCCTGCGAGAAAGCCCCGCATCGTGCGAATAACTTTCAGTTTCATAATTCATCGAACCCATCCTCGCCCTTTAAAATGGTGCCGCAATCTTCAGCAATAGTGCAGGCTGGAGAATTGGTGTTGACTGCCTGCCAACGCATGACGACGAGCCGCACGAACGTTCCATCTTTCTAAACGCAGATGAAAGTTAAGCAGATACAGATAACATTTCGTTTTTAAAAACGCAACCTTATGAGCTGGAATTCCGATAGATCTTAAAATGGGCAGCAGGAAGGAATAGGAGGCTCATTGACGGGATACAGCACGCGTGCTAATTTCGGGGTCGCCTTTTCGCGCGGGTGCGAAGGGATTTGTACAATTTTATGATCTCAGTTGTCGTTCCAACTTACAAGGAAGCCAAATCTATCCAGGAAGTCATCCGGCGTTCGGGCATAGCCTTGTCCCGGGCTGGCGAGGAGTATGAACTAATCGTCGTTGATGATAACAGTGGCGACGGGACTGCGGAACTTGCCGAAGAATTGAGCAGTGAATACCCTGTGCGCGTCATCCGCCGGGCCGGACGAATGGGTTTGGCGACAGCGGTGGTGGATGGATGGAGACTCGCCAGGGGAGACATGCTGGGAGTGATCGATGCCGATCTTCAGCATCCACCGGAAATCCTGGCCGCGCTTGTATCCGCACTACGTCAGTCTAATGCCAGCCTTGCCGTTGCCAGCCGTTACATCGCCGGTGGCGGCACCTCAGACTGGGGTTTCAGTCGCCGATTGATTTCAAATGGTGCGACCCACATGGCCGCCTCCGTTCTGCCATTGAAACTTGCAGCCGTCAGTGATCCCATGTCAGGCATGTTCGTCGTGCGGGCTGCTGCAATCGCCGTCGCTGACCTCACGCCGCTGGGTTACAAGATACTGCTGGAGGTTCTTGCCAAGGGGCGGATCGGCCTCGTCGTAGAAGTTCCTTATGAGTTTGAGGAAAGAGCCCTTGGCAGTTCCAAGCTGGGACCGCGCCAGTACGTGGAATACGTTGCCCATCTTATACAGCTTGCGTTTGCCACAGGCCAGTTCCGCGCCTGGCTTGCCTACAGCTTTATCGGAATCACCGGAGCCGTGCTGGATATCGGCCTGATCTACCTGATGGCGATACGGTCTGGGCACAGTCCATTTTGGGTGGTGCCCGTGGCTGTTCAAGCCGCTTTGGTGTGGAATTTTATGTGGAACCAGAACACAACTTTCGCTCACCTGTCAGCCGCGACGGCAGCAAAAGCAGCCAGCGCATCCCGACTGTGGCGCTACGAGAAAATCTGCCTGCCGGGCGGCATTCTAAATGTTGGCATGACACTGCTTCTTGCTTCTCAAGGCGTGCGACTGGTTATTGCAGCGGTGACGGGCGTAATTCTCGACGGCCTCATCAACCTGGCTTTCAATGTGCCCTCCATCTGGAAAATCTGGGGACCAAAGATTTCTAAACCCAACCTCCCCTTTGCCGGCAAGTAATTTCTCAGTCCCTGTCCACGACCGTTCACGCCATTGCTTGCAATCCTCCAAGGGACTTGGCCTTTGCACAACTCATCTGCGCAGGCGAAATTGCCGATAAGAATCCTGATTAGAGTATGCACAGGTTCGGCGCAACATCGGGCGGAACTGACTCTTCGCGCAACTGCCGAATTTGGTTGGCGGC
>JBJKQZ010000203.1:0-10338 GCA_046704865.1 Terriglobia bacterium | reverse complement strand
AGACGGCGAGGTCCCATGTTCTGGGCAAAGCAGTCGGATGCAACTCTGCCGCCAAAGTTGATTGAAGGGGCAACAGCGGGAGAATTAGTAGTGCATAGAAAATGAATATTCCGCTTTGATTCTTTCATCGTACTCCTCCTTGTATCGTCGATCGAAGGTGAGATATGCCATCAAGTTTTAAGGCGGAGCTTGCGGCAGGCAACAGATTGAAAAAAGGTCCCAACGAAACTGATTCCGGCCCCGGGCAGGCGCAGTCTTTTCAAGCTGACTTGCGGGACGGCCGAAAACCATGATCGTGAGGAAGGGAAAGGAAACGCATTCCAGGTGACATCGTTCGGGAGCCTTTTTGCAACGTCTTGAAAAGACGCATCTTGCCACCGGATGGTGGAAAGGGAGGCGGCTGCTATGCCAACTAGGTTAAGTGCATTTAGAGTTAATAGACGCGCCGCAATTGCCCGCTTGCTCATTGACAGAAGCCTGTATTACTGCTCAGAATTCGGGTGAATTGGCAAAGCCTGCAGTACTCTGTGAATTGTCAGGGGGGATCTGTAATGGCAATATGGCCGTACCAGACCCGACTGCCAGCACCGTACCCCCTCAATACGGTAGCAAGCGAACCATGGTCCAGGCGCTGCTACGGAGTTCGCAAGTAAAAAAACTTCCGAACTTCGAAATCCATGTTATACTAGCCTATAATTATAGTCATGTCAAGAGTAAACTACTCAGGAGAAGGCATTCGATGGCTGAGCTCGATGTATCAAAAGTGATTCGCAGAGTACGGCAGAAGCTACAGGTGAGCCAGGAGGGGCTGTCTCGATTGCTGAATGCCACCAAAGGCGCCGTCCAGCACTGGGAGCGGGGTAGAAACCGCCCTGATCTGGCACGGCTGATGGCTTTGCGCCAGCTTTGCCCTCCCTCCCAGGAGCGCAAAGATCTGGACGCCCTTATCCGGGATTCGCAAGCCCAGGTATCGCCTTATTCCGCAATCAAAACGGGTTTGCGACCTCAGGCTACAAAAGCAAAAGATCTGGAAGCTTTGTTTCCTCCGCAAGGACTGGATGTCCTTCGCAGGGAGAACCAGCGCCTCCAGCGCCAGATCAGCAAACTCCAGTCGGCACTGGACCGCAAGACCCAGCAGGTCCACATTCTTGAAGAACTGGCCAAAGACCTTCAAAGCCAGATCGCCAGCCTTCACGCCGGGACGTCGGGGACCTCGTCAGCTTCGTCTGAACAGGCAGCTGAACCGACGGGCAAGTAACCGGCGCCGGTTGTTCCAGTGCTGTGTTGCAGTGCAAATGCAGGCGCCTGAAAGCCTGCCGCACCTTTAGTAGACTACCCTGCGTTGCAGTGCTTTCTGGGCTGACTGGGCTCTCACGGCCTCAAAGACTTTCTGCACCCGGCAGGTTATCTCCGGGCGAGGCTACTGGGCCAGTACCTTCACCATAACCACGCCGTGCGGGGCCACCGTCGCCCGGAAAAAACCGTCCGAAAAGGGCCCCAGGTTCTCGTGTTTCCATAAGTCACGAACTCGCTTGTCCTGCCCAACGTAGACCGATATCTCCCTGGGCGTTTCGCTCCGGTTCAACAACAGGTAAGCTTCCGCATTGCCGGTGAGTTCCTTGCTCCACACTTCCGTATCGCCGTAGTCGCGGTATCGCTGTCCCTGATGGCCAAGCGGGTCCTGGTCCACTGCAATCACTTCCTTATTGGTCAGGATTGTGCGAATGTCCGCAGGCATGCTTCGCAGGTCGTTTCCGGCGATCAGCGGCGCGGCCAGCATGGCCCACAGGCTGAAGTGCGACCGGCTCTCTTCAAGCGAAAGCCCGGGATTTCCCACCTCCAGCATATCGGGGTCATTCCAATGTCCGGGTCCGGCATAGGACCAGAGGTCAGCCTCCTGATCCAGGATCTGCATCACACCGCGCGTGTAAACGCCCGTGCAGCTCCAGCAATCGGTAATGTCACCGGTAGTCCGCCACAGGTTTCCGACTTTGGCCGCCCATTTCCACGGGTCGTCCACGCCCCACTCGCACATGCTGAAGACGATGGGGCGTCCGGAAGCCTTAAGGGCGTCACGCATGATGGAATAAGAAGCCTGGACGTTCTGCGTGGTGGTGTTGCACCAGTCATACTTGAGATAATCCACGCCCCAGGCCGCGTACTGCCGGGCGTCCTGGAACTCATAGCCGCGGCTGCCCGGCCGGTTCTGGCAGGTCCCTGTGCCGGCATCGGAATAGAGACCGAACTTCAGCCCTTTCGAATGGACGTAATCCGCCAGGGCCTTCATGCCGGAAGGGAAACGCTCGGGGTCAGGGATGATGTTTCCGTTGGCGTCGCGCTTTACCTGCCAGCAGTCATCAATCACAATGTACTCATATCCGGCGTCCTTCATGCCGCTTGAAACCATGGCGTCAGCCATTTCCTTGATCAGTTTCTCGCTGACGTTGCAACCAAACTTGTTCCAGCTGTTCCAGCCCATGGGCGGCGTTTTTGCCAGTCCGTTATCCAGCGCCCACGTTGGGGCGACGGCACAGAAAAAGATCGCAGCCAACAGCAGGATAGTTTTTCGCACGGCGGGACCTCCGTTCTCCTGGAATCAGATTTTTGCAGCTTTGCCGACGAGCGGCAGTATCGTATCACGGGCCCAAGTCTTAGTCATCCGCGCCGGGGTAAATCCGCGGTTGTCACTCCGGATCATTCGAGTCTTGAAGTGTGAGAGGCGCAGTCCTATAATCAGCGCCAGAATAGCGACAGTCCGGGCCAGCCCCACCTGCCCACGCAATGGCCTCCCATGCCGCTGTCAATCCTGCAAAGAGGTCTGACGATGAATAACATTGATGCTTCAGATTCACACCGCCTTTGGATTCTGGCAGTCTTGCTATCCGCGTTCCTTACCGCCTGCTCTTCCTCCGTTTCGCCCCCAGGTGGCGCCGGAGTGGATTACCAAACGGCCAAGGTAATGTTTAAACAAGGGAATCTGGACCGTGCACTGAGCCTGACAGATAACATGGCGTCATCAGACTCGAACAGTCCCGATGCACTCAAGGCGCGCGTGTTGAGGGCGGTGATTTACAGCGCCCGCATCGATGCTTACAGGGAACTTTCCGACACCTATCAGAAGGGGAGCCAGATTGCCACCAAAGCCCAGCCCGTCACCTCCTTCAACCGGCACCGCGCCAATGACATGCAGTATGGCAGCGAAGCGGCGCTCAACCTGGGAGAAGCCATCATGAAGTTCACCTCCCAGCCGGAGTTCCCCAAAGAAGTTACGCTCGACGTACCCTGGCCCGGCGTGGAGGGCCCTCAGCAAATTGACGCGCTTTCGCGCATCGGCCGAGGAATATGGGTTCCCGAAGATACTCAGGAGAGCGCAGGCATTGACGCCCAGCATAAGGCGCTCGACGATGTTCTTGTCGAGTTGATCGGCGGAGACCGCAGCAAAGCCAAGGCGGCGCTTGAGGCTGGCCCAGTGCAAATCAGCGGCCTGGATTTCGCCCTTTTCCTTGAAAAGAATATGGTGGATGGCCTCGAATTGTTTGGCCCGAAATACCTTGCCAGCCCCGGCCAGTCGAAAACCCTTTGCGATGTGGCCGACCGCCTTGCCGCACCCATCGCGGCGATGCTAAAAGAAAAGCCTGATAAGGCCAAAGAGGCAAGCTATAAAAAGCTCCAGGACCGCATCAAGGACGCCAAAAAATTCACATAAGTCAGTGAGTTTTTCGGTCAGGAAAGCACACTCCGGCAGCCGCGGGCGGGTTGAGATTTGGTTCAATACAGGGAAACCCCGCAAGAATGAACCTTATGAGGACGGGGCCGGCCGCAGCTCGCCCTGCTATCGTGCACATCCTTCTCTGCAAGCTCTGTGTTACATTCTCAAAATGGCCATATGGAACCGCTCCAAAAGGACTGCGGTGAGATCCAACGGCAGATCCGTCTACTTTCATCAGCACCATTTTTAGCAGGAGTTTGAACATGTTTCCGTTTCACGGCGTTGACTACCTGGAAATTGAAGCGTTTCTGAGCGACGAGGAAAAGCTTGTTCGGCAGACGGTGCGCGACTTTGTGGAAAAGGAAGCCATCCCGCACATCGAGGAATGGTTCCGCGACGGCAAATTCCCGCTGCACCTGGCCGGGACGATGGGTGACATGGGCCTCCTCGGAGCCAACCTGAGAGGTTACGGCTGCGCAGAGATGTCCAACGTGCAGTACGGACTCATCATGCAGGAGCTCGAACGCGCCGACAGCGGCTTGCGTAGCTTTGTTTCTGTCCAGACCTCGCTGGTGATGCACCCCATTCATGCTTTTGGGTCCGAGGAGCAGAAGCAGCGGTGGCTCCCCGCAATGCAGCAGGGTAAAGCCATCGGGTGCTTCGGCCTTACGGAGCCGGATTTCGGATCGAACCCTGCCGGAATGCGGAGCCGCGCTGTGAAAGACGGCGGCGACTTTGTCCTGAATGGCGAAAAGACCTGGATCACCAATGGTTCAATCGCCGATATTGCGCTGATCTGGGCGCGTACGCCGGAAGGTATCCGCGGCTTTCTGGTGGAAAAAGGCACTCCCGGATTCACCACCAGGGATATCAAAGGCAAGTTGTCCCTGCGAGCCTCGGTCACTTCCTCGTTGTCGCTCCAGGATGTTCGCCTTCCTGCCTCAAGCATGCTGCCCGGGGCGCAGGGCCTGAAAGCGCCGCTCGAATGCCTCACCCAGGCTCGCTACGGAATCGGCTGGGGTGCCGTGGGCGCGGCAATGGCCTGTTACAACGAAGCGCTCGAATATGCAAAAACACGCAAACAGTTTGGCGACAAACCCATTGCAGGGCATCAACTGGTGCAGGCGAAGTTTGCGGAAATGATTACGGAAATCACCAAAGGGCAGTTGCTGGCGCTGCACGTGGGCCGCCTGAAGGACCTTGGCCGCGCTGACTACGCCCATGTCTCCATGCTCAAGCGGAACAACGTGAAAATAGCCCTCGACGTTGCCCGGGCTGCCCGTGACATTCTGGGCGCCAACGGCGTGGCTGACGAGTACCCCGTCTTTCGCCACATGTGTAACCTGGAATCGGTTTTCACCTACGAAGGCACGCACAACATCCACACGCTCATCATCGGCGAACGCGCCACCGGCATCGCAGCCTATCTATAAAAGAGTTGGACAAACCTCATCTCATCTGTTGACGACTTTCATTCCGCCCTCCGGATAGCGCTCACCGGCAGCGACGCCTTTGGGAGCAACCTCGTCGATCCGCTTCAGTTCCTTCGCGCTCAGGCTGATCTCAAGCGCCGCCAGGTTCTCTTCCAGATGCGGCCGGTGGCTGCTTCCCGGGATGGGAACCATGTCTTCACCCTGCGCCAGCACCCAGGCCAGCGCCAGTTGTGCGGGCTTGCAATTTTTTTCGCGCGACATTTCTTCAATGCGATTTACCAGATCCAGGTTGCGCTGGTAGTTTTCTCCCTGAAAGCGCGGATTATTGCGCCGCCAGTCCCCCGCCTCAAGATCGTCCGTGCTTTTGAACTTCCCTGTCAGGAAACCCCGCCCGAGCGGGCTGTAAGGCACAAAAGTGATTTCGAGTTCACGGCACAGTGGAATGATTTCATCTTCCGGGTCACGACTCCAGAGCGAGTATTCGGTTTGCAGCGCGCTGATGGGATAAGTCTTGTGCGCGCGGCGGATGGTTGCGGGTGCAGCTTCTGAAAGTCCCAGGCAGCGCACTTTGCCTTCTTCAACCAGCCGCGACATAGCGCCCACCGTCTCTTCGATGGGCACATTGCTGTCAACGCGGTGCTGGTAATAGAGATCAATGGCTTCGATCTGCAGCCGCCGCAGGCTGGCTTCGCACGCCTGACGCACATATTCCGGCCGTCCGCTGATGCCAATAAAATTTCCTGCCGCGTCTCTTACATTGGCAAATTTGGTTGCAAGCACCACTTTATCTCTGCGGCCCTTGATGGCCTTTCCCACCAGGACCTCATTCTTTCCGTTCCCGTAAACGTCAGCTGTGTCGAGGAAATTCACGTCCAGATCCAGTGCCCGGTGGATGACGCCAATCGATTCCTGGTCGTCCCGCGTTCCGTAAAATTCTGACATGCCCATGCATCCCAGCCCCAGGGCTGACAATGAAAACGAACTATGACCCAGTTTTCGCAATTGCATCTCTTTCGCCTCCGCTGTCCATTTGATGATGAATGTCCAGAATAACACCCGCAATTTGCGTGCTCAAGGATCGCGGAAACCCAACGGCGTTACATTCGGCTCTTGGTGCAGCCCGCGAAGAAGCAAATACGCAAGGCGAGGCAGCATAGCCGGAATTCCAATGGAACTATGCCCAAAGCCAAAGCGTATCAATGAATATTCCAAGGGAAATGCCTTCACGTTGTGCATAGGTAGGATAGAATATTTCTTTAAGAAGAGGAGATCGCTGTGGCTAGTTCCCCGCCGCCCGCTGAGCCTCCCCGCAAACCGCTCGATAAGCATATGGTCTGGGCGGTATTGCTCGCCATCGGGTTCATCATCGCTTCCGGCATATTCATGATCTGGTTCGGCCTGCGGATTCTTTCCCGCGGCATTCACGTCCAGGTTGCGCAGAGCACTCCGGAAAATAAGGTGGTCACGGTCACCACGCCGCTGGGCAACTTTAAGATCGCCAGGCAGGAAGACGTCAATGATCTCCAGCTTGGCCTTCCGATTTACCCCGGCGCTACTCGGGAGACTGACTCCCACGACAATAACTCTGTTTCCCTGAGCTTTGATCTCCCGAATGAGACCAACTTGCGAATCGCCGCCGCAAAATTCACCACGTCCGATCCCATCAACAAAGTCCAGGATTTCTACAAGCAGCAACTGGGTGGAGAAGTAACCAGCTTTACCCACACCGACAACCACGGCAAGATTGTTTTTGAGATGAGGTACGGCTCTCAGGACAAAGTCGTTTCTCTCACGCCCGATGGAGGCGGAACGCAGATCGCACTCGTGCGGATCTTCCACGGCACAGCCGAACCCAACTGAAGTCTCCTTCGGATGCCACCCTTCCTTTCTAAATGAAGCGAAGCATGCCGACATGTTTACAATAGGCCGGCGGAGGGTTCCTTCACTACCTGCGGCGCTCAGGGTGGCAACCATCGTTTCCGCCCGCACTATTCCAAAATGCCGCGTAATTCCTTTCGCGCTCTGAATTCTCGCTTGACCCGCCGAATCCGGCACCTTAGCTTTTTATCATTTACCTGCCCCCAGCCTGTATCGATATAATGTTCGTTTCGGGGAGAATCGAAAGGGGGGACGCGAATGCAGCTTTCAGCATTTAAGAATGAGCCTTTGAGCGACTTCAAGGGTAACCCGGAGCATTTCCGCCGGATGAAGGAAGCTCTTCAGATAGTCAAGAAAGAGCTTGGAGCTAATTACCCGCTTGTGATTGGCGCCGAGCGGATCGAAACAAAAGACAAATTCCACTCTTACAATCCTTCGGAGAAAGACCAGATTGTGGGAACGTTCTCTAAGGGTGATGCCGCACTGGCTGCAAAGGCAATTGAGAAAGCGGAAAAGGTTTATGAAAGATGGAGCCGCACTCCGGTGGAAACGCGGGTCAAGCTGCTGGTTTCAACGGCCAAGATTCTTCGCGACCGCAAGTTCCACTTTGCCGCCTGGATGGTTTATGAAGTGGGCAAGTCCTGGCCGGAAGCCGATGCCGATGTGGCCGAAGCCATCGATTTCTGCGAGTTCTATGCGCGCGAAATGCTTCGCGTGGCTGGCCGCCAGCCCATCACTCCAGTGCCGGGAGAGCGGAACCGATTGGAGTACATCCCGCTGGGCGTCCCCATTGTCATCCCGCCCTGGAATTTCCCCCTGGCGATTTTGACCGGAATGTCAGCAGCCTCAATTGTGGCTGGCAATGCCGTGGTGCTCAAACCCTCCAGCGATTCGCCAACCATTGCCTACAAGTTTTTTCAGGCGCTGGAAGAAGCGGGTATGCCGCCCGGCGTTGCAAATTTTCTGCCAGGACCCGGCTCCCTGGTCGGCGACGCCCTGGTAGCACATCCCCGCACGCGCTACATCGCCTTTACGGGATCAAAGGAAGTGGGCCTGCACATCAACGAACTCGCCGCCAAACACCAGCCCCGGCAGATCTGGATCAAGCGGGTGATTGCGGAGATGGGCGGCAAGGATTCCATCATCGTTGACAGCGAAACGGATTTGGAATCGGCCGTCGAGGGCGTGGCGGCTTCGGCGTTCGGCTATCAGGGCCAGAAGTGTTCTGCCTGTTCGCGCGCCATTGTGGATGAAAAGGTTTATGAGGCCTTCCTGGAAAAACTGCAGGAGCGGGTTGAAGGCATCAAGGTTGGCGATCCGGAGGAACCTGAAACATACATGGGCCCGGTCATCAACAGCCGCGCCAAAGAGTCCATCCTGCAATACATCAAGGTCGGCAAAAAAGAAGGCCGCCTGGTGGCGGGCGGCAAGGAAACTTCCGGCCCCGGCCATTTTATTGCTCCCACCGTCATTGCGGACGTCCCTCCCGATGGACGATTGTCGCAGGAAGAAATTTTCGGCCCTGTCCTGGCCGTGCTCAAAGCTGCTGATTTCGATGACGCGCTCAAAATTGCCAACAACACCGAGTACGGCCTGACGGGCGCCGTTTACACCAAGAACCGCGCGAAGATCGAGAAGGCGGCGCAGCGTTTCCACGTTGGCAATCTCTACTTCAATCGCAAGTGCACGGGCGCGCTGGTGGGCGGCCATCCTTTCGGCGGATTTAATATGTCGGGAACGGATTCCAAAGCCGGCGGTCGCGACTATCTGCTGCTCTTTACCCAGGCCAAGTCGATCTCTGAAAAACAGAGTGCGTAATAGCCCGACGAGAGGGCTTCTGTGTTGACACTTCTCCTGCGTCGCTTGTCACGCCGAGCGCAGCAGAGGATCTCAGCATTTTCCGGCCAGGAGCCAGCGTTCTGACCGCGCCAGCAAAATAATGAATTCCAGGAGGCTTCAGGCCCTTGGCGTAGGGAAAGACTTTCTACTTTGATCCCGGCAGGTCGATTCCAAAATCCCACACATCGATGTTGAGTTTCTCTTCGATCATTTCACCCAGTGCATACTCACCGGAATCAAGCGGCTGCAGGGGCTTCAGCTCATAGACGCCCGCGGCAAGCTGCTTCCGCTCAAGCGGAACGCCCGTTCTTGCTTCCCCGGACTTTCCCAGTCCGATTCCCGATCGGATCTTCTCAACCACTCGGGAATCCTTCTTTTTCACCAGCGGAACCAGTTGGGCACGCATGGGCCAGTCGGCGGTGTCCTCGACGTAAAAAACCGGCTGCGGCACGGTGATCCGCACGGCGGCGGCGGGTCCCGGCAGCACCACCAGCGCCTGCTTCTTCAGCAGCGGGCCGGGCATTACCATAATCAGGGCAATACGCTTCTTGTCAGTCACCACTTTGGCCGGGTCCTGGATCAGATGGATCACCCGCGCTCCGTCAAAGGCGTAGACGCCCGGGTCGCTGGGCAGCCGGATGCCAGGCTTGATCTGGTAGCCGGAGTTGGACGGAATTTCAAACCGCTGGTTCTGGAGTTCTTCCGCGGCCTTCAATTGTTTTTCCTGCACGGCTTTCTTTTCAGCTTCAGCGTGTTGGGTCGCTTCAAAATCCACCAGTGACTTGGGAATTTCTTCCCAGTCTGAGCGGTCCAGACTGTAGTAGCGGACGCGGTCGCCGATCACCTGGTAGCTTTTCACCAGCTCGTAGCTGCCGTCCTTCAGGAACAGCTTGATCTCCGCGGCGCGCAACGGCAGCGCGCTCAGCAGCAGCACTGCCAGCGCCAACACGGCCGTCCTCCGGAAACCCTTTGTGCACATTCCGTACCTCTTTAACTTAGATGTTAGCGCGGCCATCCATGCCGTATCAAACCCCGATTTGCCTGTCACGGGTTCGCCCCGTCATGAGCGCCGCCGGTTTTTGCTGCCGTGCATCTTCTCTTGCCAAAAGCTCGATGGGCTGTTAAAAAGGCGGCTATGTCCAATCGCAATCCAGCACCAGGCGCAAAGCGCGCCGCGCGACGCACCTTCCTGAAGAGCATTGCCGCCGCGGGCGCATTGACGTCTTTAGAACCGATGCCTGCACTTTCCGCCCCGCTGCCCGGAACCACCGGCCCGCAGGACCGCCAGTACTGGGTTCAGGTGCTAACCCGCGTGGCCGATCCGGTGCTGCGTGCGCTCAGCCAGCAGAAATTGAAAGCCACCATGCCTGTTGAAGCGCCGCACGGCAACGTGGCAGACCGCCGCCAGTTTACCTACCTTGAAGCCACCGGGCGCCTGCTTTGCGGGATTGCACCGTGGCTCGAGTCGGGACCGGCTGA
>JBJKQZ010000202.1:0-2559 GCA_046704865.1 Terriglobia bacterium | reverse complement strand
GGAAGATATTCGGCAAGTCATCCGTGTGGCTCAGGGGATCGCGATTCCTCCGGACCGTGAACTGCTGCACGTGCTCCCGCAGGAATTCCTCCTGGATTCCCAGGATGGCATTCGTGACCCGCTGGGGATGGTTGGGACGCACCTGGAGGCCAACGTCCACGTGGTCACCGCTTCCACCCTGGCCTGGCAAAACGTTGTGACTGCGGTTAATCGCGCGGGGATTGAGGTTCCGGAGAGTGGAACCGTGTTCGAGCCGCTGGCGTGCGCAGAGGCGTGCCTTTCCACGGATGATCGCGAGTTGGGAGTGGCCCTGGTTGACCTTGGCGCAGGTTCGACGGACCTGATCATCTATCAGCACGGCAGCGTCCGTCATACTGCGTCGATTCCGGTTGGTGGAGAGCACTTCACCAACGATATTGCGGTGGGATTGCGGACGCCTATCCCGGAAGCTGAAAAGATCAAGCGGCTTTGGGGCCGGCAGGATTTCGGGATGGGAGAATCCGCGGCGCTGGAGGTGCCGGGCGTCGGAGAACGTCCGGCCCGCATTGTAAATTACGGGCGACTGCGGGAAATCATTGAACCGCGCGCGACAGAGTTGCTGGAATTGATCAAAATGGAGATTGACCAGGTGGACCAGGAAACTCAACTCGGCGCTGGCGTCATCCTTACAGGTGGAGGCGCAAAGCTTGGCGGATTTGCCGCCCTGGCTGAGCAGGTGCTGGGGTTGCCGGTTCGAGTGGGCCATCCCATGAATATGGAGAGTTCGGACGAAGTCTTGCCGGACCCATCCTATGCCACTGTGGTGGGTCTGGTCGCGTATGGTAAAAGGATGCGGCTGTTGCAGGACCATCAGAACAAAGGCCTGATGGGGAAACTATGGGGAGTTTTGCGGGGCCCAGGAAATTGATGGATCACCCTGAATCCTGGAAAGCCCATTTTGGGAGTGAATATGGCAGACAACGGACATTCCGAAGAACTGCGGGTTGATTTCTCCGACAACATCCGGCGGGGAGCCAAGATCAAGGTTTTGGGCGTTGGCGGCGGCGGCGGGAACGCGGTCAATCGCATGATTGCGGCCAATGTGGAAGGCGTGGAGTTCATGGTAGCGAATACCGACCTGCAGGCGCTGGAAATGTCAAAAGCGCCGCTGAAGATCCAACTTGGCGCAAAGCTGACAAAAGGCCTTGGTGCGGGAGCCAACCCTGATGTTGGCCGGGCAGCCGCTCTTGAAGATACCGACAAAATTGTGGAGGCCCTTGAGGGCGCGGACATGGTGTTTGTGACCGCAGGACTGGGCGGCGGCACCGGCACCGGCGGTGCTCCCATCGTGGCAAGCCTGGCTCGGGAACTGGGTGCCTTGACAGTTGGCGTGGTGACCAAACCTTTTGCTTTTGAGGGCCGCCGCAGAATGACCCAAGCGGAATACGGACTGTCGGAGCTAAGCCAGGCTGTGGACACGGTGATCTGCATCCCGAATGAGCGCCTGATGGAATTTGTCGACAAGGGAACCAGTTTCTTTGAGGCATTTCGAATTGCCGATGACATCCTCCGGCAGGGCGTGCAGGGTATTTCAGATATCATCACCATCACCGGGATCATCAACCGTGATTTTGCGGACATCAAAACCATTATGGAAGGCATGGGCTACGCAGTGATGGGAACCGCCATCGGGCGCGGTGACAATCGTGCGGTTGAAGCCACCAACCAGGCGATTGCAAGCCCCCTGCTTGAAGATGCGTCGATCAACGGCGCCCAGGGCATTCTGCTGAACATCACCGGATCAAGCATGCTGACTCTGCATGAAGTCCATGAAGCTTCAACGATTGTCCAGAAAGCTGCCGCGGATAATGCGAACATCATCTTCGGCGCCGTCCTCGATGAAGCCATGGAAGACGCGGTTAAGGTGACAGTGATCGCCACGGGAATCAAGTCCGAAAAGATGGGCCTGAAGCCTGCTACGAGCCTCTCGCCGGCCTTGCGAACAGCCCAGGAGAGTGTGAAGAACGCAATGTCGAGGAGAGAAAAGGCGCCTGCCAGCCCTCCTGAGCCGCCTGAGGAAAAACCAGCCCCGGAAATGGTGGAAGATGATCTCGACATTCCGGCATTCATGCGCCGTCCGCTTCGCCCTGAAAGAAAGTAGAGGGCTGCTGGCTTGAGTGATGTCAGGTTTGCATGAAACAATCCATCCCCGATCTTGAGGCGGCTTACTCGGCGTGCCGCCAGTTGGCGCGGCGCCATTATGAGAACTTTCCGGTAGCTTCGCTCCTGGTCCCCAGGGACAAAAGAGATGCTCTGGCCGCCATCTACGCCTTTGCGCGATCGGCTGACGACTTTGCCGACGAACCCGGAGTGGAAAACCGGCTGGAAAAGCTGGCGGACTGGCGCCGCAAGCTCTACCGTTGTGTTGAAGGCGGCGCTGGCCAGGCTACCTTTCTCGCGCTCGGCGATACCATCCAGAAGCACAACCTGAGCGTTGCTAATCTGGATAATCTCCTTCACGCGTTTGAAATGGATGTTACAACCAGTAGACATCAGGATTTTGAGTCGCTGCTCCGTTAC
>JBJKQZ010000201.1:0-6802 GCA_046704865.1 Terriglobia bacterium | reverse complement strand
CAACTCCAAAAACGCTGCCAGTTTGGGCGGAAGCGGCGAGGTAAAGCTCATTGGCTCGCCGCTCGCTGGATGCACAAACTCAATTTGGGCCGCGTGCAGAAAGTGCCGCTCCAGTGTCGCCCGTTCCTGCGCCCCAATTCGAACCTTGGCCGGCGCACCGTACATACGATCACCAACCACCGGATGGCGTAGATTAGCAAAATGGACCCGGATCTGGTGCGTGCGGCCAGTCTGCGGCTCGGCATCAACCAGAGTGAAGTGATGGAACCGGCGCACCACCCGATAGAGCGTGACAGCTTCGCGTGCGCCAATCCCGTCCACTTTCATCCGGGCGCGCTTGACGGGATCGCGCCCCACCGTTGCCTCGATCTTTCCCTGCTCCAGATCCACATGGCCGTGCACAAGCGTCTTGTAATGCTTATGGACAGTCCTTGCCCTGAACTGGTCCGCCAGAACGCGGTGTGCAACGTCATTCTTTGCCACCACGATCAGCCCGGAAGTCATTTTGTCCAGACGATGGACGATCCCCGGCCGCATTTCCCCGGCAACACCTGATAGTTCATTGCCCAGGTGAAATAGCAACGCGTTTACCAGCGTTCCGGACCGCGTCCCAACTCCGATGTGGACCGACATCCCGGCAGCTTTGTCGATCACTGCAAGGTCTTTGTCCTCGTATAGAATACTCAGCGGCAATTCTTCAGGAAAAGCGTGGATGGGTTCGTGCTTTGCAATAATGCTGATGTGGTTGCCAGTCTCGAGCTTCTCACCAGCTTTAGTGGCCGCCTGCCCGCCGATTTTGACCAGCCCTGACCGGATGACCTGCTGCAACTGGCTGCGGCTCCAGTCCGGCATGCACTCTGCGAGGAACACATCCAGACGGCGTCCGGCATCCTGGGCCGGCACAACGAATTCCCTAAGTTCTCCGTCCTGGGACGCGTTCTCTGGCATCAGGTTTACTTGGAAATGAGGAGTTCAATGATCAGGAGCCCGGCACCCACAACAATGGCGCTGTCCGCCACATTAAAAGTGGGCCAATGGTAGCTCCGGTAATAAACATCCAGGAAATCCACCACCTGCCCGAAGCGGATCCGGTCCAGCAAGTTTGACGAAGCGCCGCCAACAATCAGCGCCAGGCCCACACCTGTTGCCCATGTGATTTCCGCGCTCTTGAGTGCCACGATCACCACAGTGGCCAATAGCGCCATTGAAACAGCAATCAGCAGCACCATCTTCCAGGGTGAAGATGCACCGGCAAACAGGCTGAACGCAATGCCGCTGTTTTCCGTGTGGATGATATTGAAAAAGCCGGAAATGACAGTGATGACCGTTCCATCCGGAATGGATTTCTCGACGATGGTCTTGGTAATCTGGTCGCCGGCAAAAACCAGAACCACAATCAGAAAATAAGCAATGCGTTGGATGATGTGAATGCGACTGGCCGGCATATTGGATACCACAGCAGCGTCAGCGGCCTGAGGTGCTTTTTCCTGCATAAAATCAGTTTAGCCGAGATTTTGCCGGAACGGGGCGCCGTTGCGTTCTTAACGGGGCAATTCTCAACGCATGCTGCGCCCGTCCCGTTAGATCTTTGCGTCAACTGTTACGGGAACGTTTCAAGTGTCAGGCGGTAAATCAGTCTGCCGCGCCTGCCTCAATCTCATGCAAGGCGGCAAGGCAACGCTCGCACACTTCGGGATAAATCTCGTCCTTGCCAACCTGTTCCGAGTAATTCCAGCAGCGCGTGCATTTGCCGCCAGATGCACGTTCAATCCGAATCTTCAGCCCGGGCAAAGTGCTTTCGCCCGCGGCATCCACAGAATAGGGCTCGATCACAACCTGCGAGACGATCAGGAGCGTGGTCAGATCGGCCCGGTATTTCTCCAGCAGCGGCGCCAGACTCTCGTCGCCGCTCAAATAGACTCTGGCCTCCAGTGGACTATGGATGACGTCCTCCCGCCGGGCTGTTTCAAGGGCCTTCAGGGCGGCATCGCGAACCGAGATCAGGCGCGGCCAGTCGTCAAGTTTCCGTCGATACGCCGCCGGGGCCTGTTCGCGCAGGCTGGATGCCGGAACAAAATCCGCCAGGTGAACGCTATCCTCACGCCCCGAAAGCTGCGGAAGATGCGACCACACTTCCTCCGCCGTAAAACACATCAGCGGGGCTACTGCCCGGACAAGTGCGTCTGCAATCCGGTAAATCGTGGTCTGGGCTGCGCGCCGCCGCACGGAATGCGCCGGAGCCGTGTAGAGCCGGTCTTTAAGAATGTCAAAGTAAAATGAGCTCAGTTCGATGGTGGCAAAATCGTAAATCGCACGATACACCTTGTGGAACGCATCCTCGTTATAGGCTGCGTAGACGCGCTCCAGCAGGTCGGCGGTCTGGACATGCGCCCAGACGTCAATTTCCTCAAGCTGATCGCCCCGCACACTGTTGACTGACGGGTCAAAATCATAAAGGTTTGACAGGCAATAACGGAAAGTGTTTCGCAGTTTCCGGTAGGCTTCTGACAATCGGGCCAGAATGTCCGGAGAGATCACGACGTCTTCGCGGAAGTCGATTGAAGCCACCCACAACCGCAAAATTTCCGCCCCGTGCGTTTTGATGACCTCATTCGGATCGATCACATTGCCCAGTGATTTGGACATGGCACGGCCCTGGGCATCCAGTACCCAGCCATTGGTGAGCACAGCGCGATAAGGCGCGCCCCCTTTGGCAACCATGCCCACCAGCAGCGAACTGTGGAACCAACCGCGATACTGGTCGCCGCCTTCAAGATAAACGTCTGAAGGCCAAGGGAGATCCGGCCGGTGGCCCAGCACCGCGGCATGGCTCGACCCAGAGTCGAACCAGACATCCAGAATGTCAGTTTCCTTGCGCAGGTTGGAGCCGCCGCAGCCAGGGCATTTTGTCCCGGGCGGAACAAGGTCCATTACGTCGTGCGTATACCAGGCGTCAGCACTTTCCTGTTTGAATAACTCAACTGCATGCCGGGCCAGGCTTGCATCGAGCAAAGGCTTTTTGCAGTCCACACAGTGGAAGACTGTGATCGGAACACCCCACACACGCTGCCGGGAAATACACCAGTCCGGCCGCGTAGCGATCATATTGGAAATGCGCTCTTCACCCCATTCCGGCGACCACCGAACGCGCTTGATCTCTTCAAGCGAGCGCTCGCGCAGCCGGTCATGATCGATGCTTACAAACCACTGTTCGTTGGCGCGGAAAATGATGGGATTGTGGCATCGCCAGCAATGCGGATAGGAGTGCGTCAGGTGACCCGCCGGACCCACAAGGTTGCCGCGCGATTTGACCAGTTCAATGATGATCTTATTCGCGTCAAAAACCTTCTTGCCCTTATATTCCGGCAGCCCTTCAATAAATTCACCGCCGTCGCCCACCGGCGAGACGATTTCCAGCCCATACCGCATTCCGGTTTCGTAGTCCTCGCGACCATGCCCGGGCGCCGTATGGACGCAGCCTGTTCCGTCCTCAGCCGTAACGTAATCCGCCAGAACACCGAGAAGTTTTCGATCGAGAAAAGGGTGTTGGATTTCAATGCGGTCGAGGCTCTTGCCAGGAAATCGCGCCAGCACGACGGGCGCATTCAGGCCCGTCTCCGCCATTGCCGGAGCGTGGCGGCGGCTCTCCAGGATGTAAACCGGGCCGTCTTCGCTCCCGTCGCTCGCAGCTACGTATTCAAATTCCGGATGGAAGGCAACGGCCATGCTGGCGGGCAGCGTCCACGGTGTGGTGGTCCAGATAACCACATAGACCTCGCGGTCATTCAACTCCGGCGCGACCGAACCCAAATCTGAAAGCACGCGGTAACGGACATAGATGGAGTTGCTGGTGTGGTCCTCGTATTCAACCTCCGCCTCGGCCAGCGCTGTTTTGTCGTAAATGCACCAGTAGACCGGCTTCAGGCCGCGGTAAACGTAGCCCTTATCGAGAAACGTGAGGAAAGTTTCAGCAATCAAAGCCTGGTAGGACGGGTCCATAGTGAGATAAGGCCTGGACCATTCACCAAAAACACCGAGGCGGATAAAGTCTTCCCGCTGGAGATCAACATACTTCTCCGCGTACCGCCGGCAAGCCTGGCGAATTTCCACCGGGCTCATCTGCCGCTTCTTTGGGCCAAGTTCCTTGTCGACATTGATTTCGATCGGCAAGCCGTGGCAGTCCCAGCCCGGAACATAGGGAGCGTTAAATCCCGCGAGCGTCCTGGACTTGATGATGAAGTCCTTCAGAATCTTGTTGAGGGCTGTCCCCAGATGGATGCGGCCATTCGCATAGGGTGGGCCGTCGTGCAATGTAAACAGCGGCGCGTCCTTGCGCGCCTCGCGAATCCGGCCGTAAAGGTCTTCTTCCGCCCAGCGGGCAAGCCATCGAGGCTCGTTCTGAGGCAGGTTCGCCTTCATCGAAAACCTGGTTTGCGGTAGATTCAGAGTCTGCTTGAGGTCGAGCACCTTTCGCATCGCTCCCCCCTTGATATGGATAAATTATTGATTATAGAGAAGGACTTTACATGGTGTCCAGCAATGTCGCCCCAGGCAGGTGCACTTTGCCGATTGCAGTGGCGCTCGTCAGAAACTCGCCTTCAGCCTAAGGCCGAAACTTCGTGGTGTGGAAATGGCGGTTCCTGAAAATAAACTGGCGAAGTTAATCACATTGAGACGGTCGGTCAGGTTTGAGCCCTGGACTTGAAGGCTGACACTTTTCCCTTCCCTTTTGTATAGGTCAAATCCCGCACTGGCATCAAGTGAGTAGGAAGGCCGGACACGTCCGCGGGCAAAATCCACCTTTCCCAGGATTTGCGGTCCGTACTGAGCCAGCAGGAAGTTGTAGTTCGTGTTGCCCGTATCGAGTTCTACGGGGAGGCCGCTGCCAAAGGAATTTTCTGTGGCCAGCCACAGCCGATGCGTGGCCTGGTAGCGAAAGCTTGCCCGGGCGGTGTTGCGCTGATCCTGCGAGACCCAGAACCGGCTGTTGTCAGAAATCTCTGAGACGGCTTCCGATCCGATAAACAGTCCACCCGTAATCGGCCCTTGCCCAACGGCCTGCTGGTAGGAATAACTGATCGTACTTGAAAATCGCCCCCAGTCTGGCATTGCAACCTTTCCCTCAACTCCCTGAATCCGAGCTCGCGCGTCCGAAATAGGAAAACTGACGCCTGTATTCAGCAGAGTGTCATCGTCGGCAAAGTTGCGAAAGGTCCTGAGAAAGAAGTTAACATCCAGCCGGATGTGCCCACGCACTCCCTTCGTGACGCCTACTTCGTAATAATTTGCGCGCGCAGGTTCAACGGGCAGCCGCAAGACGAGTGGACTGACCTGGTCAATGGCCGGCGAACTTGCGAGCAGCAGATTTTCCATGGCCGGTGTCTGAAACACACGATCGTAATCGGCGTGAACCAGCAGGCTGTACTTGTTAAAGTATCGCGATACGGCAACACGAGGGCTCCAGGCCGACTGGTTTACTACAAACTGGTAATGGTCGTAACGAAGTCCAAGATTCAAGTTCCAGTTACGAAAATGCATACTATCTTGCACATAAGCAGCCGGTTCTGCATCTGTCCCTTTGCCGGCGAATGCAAAGCGCGGGTCAGTGCCGGGCTCAAAAAGGGATAGATTCGCGATCGAATATTGCAGGTTTTCATGGACGGGCCCAAACAGCGCATCCGCCCCAATTTTCCAGTCATGAATTCCTTTTGTGCCTGCCAGGGTAACGCGGGCGTAGCCCTGATGAAATCCCCGCTGCTGGCTGATAACTACGGGTGTGGAAAATCTGTTGGACCACAGGCGGAAAGTTTCGTCCCTGAAGCTGCCCTGGGCGCTAAACAGCAAATCCGAAGAAAGCACATGGTCGTAACTGCCCTCGACACTGGTATCAGAATCGGCTGCAGACTGGAATTGGCCCGCCTCTTGCTGGATCCGTTCATTGGGAACAGCGTAACGCACCTGCGCGCGGTGAACGGATATCTGGATGTGGTCGCGTTGAGTAAGGTCACGTGACCACATTCCCGAGGACGAACCACTCGAACCGCGGTTGGTGTAATTGGCCAATACCGGCGGGTCCAGATATCGGTTTGTTACTCCCCCGCTACCGGAAAGCATGAACTGGTTGGCGCCACGAGCATACCCCATCTCCACGCCGCCGCTTGCTGTGGCAAAACTGCCGCCCTGCGCCGAAGTGCTCATATGGAATCCGGCTGGCAAATCTTTCACCGTGGAAACCTCCACCACACCGCCCAATTTGCGGCCATATTCGGCCGGGAAGCCCGCCGTCATCACTCGAAGGGACTGGACATTGCCAGATGGGATTGGAGGCGAAAAAGCCGCAGAGCGGTTTTCCGTGAGCGGAAGGCCATTAACAACGAATTGGACATCGTACTCCGACCCTCGCGGGTGCAACACACCGTTCGCCTCATAGAGCCAGCCTGGCTCGGAATTTACCGCGTTCGTCACTCCGCGGCCCATCTGCGCGGGGATCTGCTCGTCGAGAGCCTGCCGCCCCAAGGAGTACAAGGCTCGCGATCGTTCAGGATCGATCAAAGTGGAGGAGTCCGTGACGTTAATACTGCTCCTGACGGGCGCCAATCCAAGCTTGACCAGAACAGTGAGCGGCACCTCAGAGCGGACTTGAATCAATCTTGAATAGGGAACAAATCCCGGATGGGTCACTTCCAGCCGGTACAGTCCGAAAGGAAGCTGGCTGGCCACAAAATTCCCATGCCAATTGGTCTTGAAGGCCCGTTGAACATGATTCAATTCACTGACAAGAGCAACTGAAGCTATCAGAGGA
>JBJKQZ010000200.1:0-12445 GCA_046704865.1 Terriglobia bacterium | reverse complement strand
ATATCCACCAGCGAATTCGTGCCCAGCCGATTGGCTCCGTGTACGGAGACGCAGGCCGTTTCGCCGGCGGCATAAAGCCCCGGCAGCGGAGTCTTTTTTTCGTCAATCACCACTCGGCCGTCATTGTCGGTCGGGATGCCTCCCATCGCGTAGTGGGCGGTCGGTTGCACGGGAATCAGTTCCTTGGCGGGCTCAATTCCAAGATACGTCCGCACAAAGTCCGTAATGTCCGGAAGTTTAAGGTCTAGCACCTCGCGGCCCAGGTGCGTCATGTCCAGGTGGACGTAATTCTTGCCGCCGATGCCGCGGCCATCGCGGATTTCGCGGTAGATTGCGCGGGAAACCATGTCGCGCGGAGCCAGGTCCAGCAGCGTGGGCGCGTAGCGCTCCATAAAGCGCTCGCCGTCCTTGTTCCTCAGAATCGAACCTTCACCGCGCGCCGCCTCGCTCAGCAGAATGCCCATCTTGTAGATGCCGGTGGGATGGAACTGGAAGAATTCCATGTCTTCCAGAGGAATCCCTCGGCGCAGCACCACGCCCATTCCGTCGCCCGTCAGGGCATGAGCATTCGACGTAACGCTGAACATCCTTCCGCAGCCGCCCGTGGCAAATACTACGGCTTTGGCGTGGAAAGTGTGCAGCTCGCCGGTGGCCAGGCACAGCGCCACCACGCCCGCGCATCGTCCTTCCTCGATCAGAAGGTCCAGCACATGATATTCGTCGTAAAAGTGCACCTGGTTCTTCAGGCACTGCTGGTACATGGTCTGCAGAATCATGTGGCCGGTGCGGTCCGCGGCGTAGCAGGAGCGCCGGACGGGCGCCTTGCCAAACTCGCGCGTGTGGCCGCCGAAAGGCCGCTGCGCAATTTTGCCTTCCGGCGTGCGGCTGAAAGGCAATCCCCAGTGTTCCAGGTCATAAACGGTCTCAATGGCTTCCTTGCACAGGATTTCTACTGAGTCCTGGTCGGCCAGGTAATCGCTGCCCTTGACAGTATCGAACATGTGCCATTCCCAGTGGTCCTCTTCATGGTTGCCTAGCGCGGCGCCAATGCCGCCCTGCGCGGCGCCCGTGTGCGAGCGCGTGGGATAAAGCTTGCTGATGGCCGCCACGCGGCCGTGTGAAGAAAGCTGGAGGGCGGCCATCAGGCCGGCGCCGCCTGCCCCGATTATTAAAGCATCATATTGATGAGCCATCCCTAAAACCTCAGTCCCTTGCTTGCCGCACCCGCCCGTTAAAAGGGATGCGCAGGATTAAACGTCAATATCACCAGTGAACCCAGCACCAGGAACATAAATCCCAGCACGTAGAGCGAAGCCAGAGAAAACACCCTCCAGCCGCGCGAGGCGACATAATCATCAATCATCACGCGCACGCCGTTCAGGCCATGAATAAACGCCAGCCACAGCATCACCACATCATAGGTTCGCCAGAAAGGCGTGGCGTAACGATGAGCCACAAATTGATAATTGATCACCTCAATATTATTGATGATGTGCATGATGGCAAGATGCACGAGGACCATGAACAGCAACACAACGCCCGACACGCGCATAAAGATCCATGCCAGAAGATCGATTCCACCTTGCGGCCTTGGCCTTCCCGCTACACTCATCCGTTCCTCCTACTTCACCATCCACGCCAGCATGTAAATCGCGGCGGGTACGAAAATCAATAAAAAGGCCACCACCACAGCGTAAAAAAGCTTCTTCTGCGCCAGCGTGGATTCCGGCCAGAAATCGATAATGATGATGCGAACACCATTCAGCGCGTGATACAACACAGCACCGGCCAGCACCACTTCACCCACCCGGAATACCGGGTGCCGGAACACAGCCATAACATCGTTGTAGGCCGTAGGGCCCCAGCCGATCATCGCGGTATCGAGAATATGCGTCAGGAGAAAAAGAAAGACGCCAATCCCCGTAATGCGGTGCAGGAGCCAGGACCACTGCCCCTCGCCTCCGCGATAGGTGATGTATTTTGAGATTTTACCCATGGTGATGCGGTTCTCCCTCTGGAAGACTTCATGAAGAAAGGGTCTTTCCGGTAGACTTGTCATTGTAGGGCATAAATTCAATGGTTGGCAATGGGTCGCGGTCCGGCGGGCTGTCCCCATTCGCGCTCTTAAAACACATCGCTATTTGGCAAAGTTCCTTTTAGACTGTTCCTCGAGCTCTTGTTTAAAGCACCTATAAACGAATCCCATGCCGATTAGGAGGCATTGCAATGAGGGACTTCAGCAGTCTTTCTGAAAAGGAAATTCTGGCCCTGGCTATTTCGCTGGAAGAAGACGATGAAAGGATTTATGCCGATCTGGCTGAAGGATTGCGGACGGATTTTCCCGCTTCGGCAGCGGTCTTCGACGGCATGCGCGAAGAAGAATCCGGCCACCGGCGCCGACTGCTGGAACTATTCCGCAGCAAGTTCGGCGAACACATCCCTCTGATTCGCCGGCAGCACGTCAAAGGTTTTGTCCAGCGCGAACCTGTCTGGCTGCACCAGCCACTGAACATTCAAAAGATCCGCAACCAGGCCAGCGCCATGGAAGCTGAAACCCGCCGTTTTTATGAACAGGCAGCCAGGCGTGCCACCGATGCCAGCATCGGCCAGTTGCTCGACGACCTTGCCCAGGTGGAGCGCACACACGTCACTCGAGCCGAAGAACTGGAACTCGAAAAGCTGGGGCCGGGGGCAAAGGAGGAAGAAGCAGAAGCAGAACGCCGGCTTTTTGTCCTGCAGATTGTTCAGCCGGGGCTTGCCGGCCTGATGGATGGATCGGTCTCCACGCTGGCGCCCATCTTTGCCGCCGCACTTGCCACCATGAGCAGCCACGATGCCTTTACGGTGGGCCTCGCGGCTTCGGTCGGTGCGGGCATCAGCATGGGCTTTGCGGAAGCGCTTTCGGATGACGGCAACCTGACGGGACGAGGCCACCCGTGGCTGCGCGGGGCCGTCTGCGGACTGATGACCACGCTCGGCGGCATCGGCCACACGTTGCCATTCCTCATCGGACAGTTTGATGTTGCCATGACCGTGGCCGTGCTCGTCGTGCTGGCGGAGTTGAGCACCATTTCATGGGTCCGTCATCGCTACATGGATACTCCGGCGTTCTCTGCCGCCATTCAGGTTCTGCTGGGCGGCGCGCTCGTTTTCGCCGCTGGTGTTCTGATCGGCAAGTCGTAAACGGGTTGAAGGCCCTTGTAATTGCCCGGGCGTGGCGGCCAGGGGAGTATAATTCAGGAAACCCTTTGGAGGCTGGCATGCCCGCGTCCAGGAGCAATCCCAACACAGGCAATCTGATGATCAACGTGTTTGATGGCACGCGCGATCCCATCTCGGGCGCGGTCAAACTCCTGATCAGGATCATCGACGGCAATCAGACCGCGCAATTCACCGGCACCTGCAATGGGCCCAACATCCCCTGCAAGGGGCTGCCGGTTTTTGACAACTTCGGCGACAATTACACGGTTCTGGTTTCGGCAGACGGTTACTGCGACGCCGGCTTTACCCCTGTCAAAATCAGCCGGAACGCCTGGCAGCACGTCGACCTGCTGCTCCTGCCGAAGAGCGCGAGCTTCAACTTTTCCCAGGCAAAATGGGATGCCTTGAGCGCTTCGCACCCCAGACTCATTCAGCTTCTCTCTTCCGGTACTACTTCAGCGCGCGCCAGAAAGCGCTACGAAGACCTGATGGAAAATCAGGCGCCGGTCCTCGCTGCATTCTTCAACATCGCCACTGCCATGTCAGCAATCTATCTCCCCACCGGGACTCCGCTCGATTACCTGAAACTGTTGCTCTGGGACCAGATGGACCAGACGCGCTTCTTTGCTTACGCAGACAAATCGCTGGTCAGCCAGGTGGTGGATGCCGCAGATCACGGAGTATTTGCTCCGGAGTTTGGCAGCGCGCTGCTGCACCCTGGAGCTACACGCAGCTACAAGCAGGTCCAGTTTGGTGAGGCCAATGTCCAGTTGACGTTCCACGAGGGCGATACAAAGCGGATTGGCGGGGTCGATTGCGTGGTGGTCGAGCCGGATATTGACTACTACCGGGACCTGGGCGCACATGCGCTGCTGGAGGTAATTCCCCATGCCATCACCGGTAGCCGCACCGACCCCAGAGAGGTCTACGTACTGCGCTGGATCGCCGGCCGCCACGCCGGTGTCCCGGAATTCGATCCGCCCTACACCATCGTCTGAGCGGATCGGTGAAGCTCCTCTGCCTGCAGCCGTCGAAACACAATGGTTTTCCCAGCTCGCTGGGATTCCTACTTGATCTTCACGGGCTCAACGCCCATCTTGGGCGGTGCATACCACCACAACTGTCCGGCGCTGTCATAAAATTGCAGAGCCGGTTTTCCGTTGATCACCGCAATGCGCCCCATAACGTGGCCCTTCGGGCCCATCAGAACAAATTCCCTGGCAGCAACCGCTTTGGGCACACGGTGAGGACCGCTGCGCTGGGCATACGCTCTGTAGCCGCTCAGCAGCGCCGCAGCCACCAGCAGAATGAATAGTGCCATGCCGCCCATCCTCCAGCGGCGGTTCGCCTTTTCAAGCGCGCTAATGCGGGTAGAAAGCCGGGCGATATCAAGACTCGGATCACTCATTCCAAATCCTCCATAGTGGATTTCCAAACCGGCAACGCATGGGCCGGGACGCCCACTGTCCTGCCGGAATCCGGTCTTAACCCCCGCCCCGGCTGCGATCCGGTTCGTGTTCAGTTGGATGCGCCTGTTGAGATCGCGTTGCCACGGCGGGCCGTTGCGGGCATTCCCGCCGCGAAAACTACTTGACAACTGTGGGCTAGTGTAGTAGTCTTTTGACTGTCCTGCGCCGGGGGCAAAACCTGCCATGCCCAACAGCGTCCGCCCCGCTGCAAAAATGACTTCCTTTTCGCGGATTTTGGGGAAAAAATGAGACAAAAGATGTTAATTTTTAAAAACGAACCTGGGATGTTGTTTGGAATCAACAAAAAGCTACACAAGTAGCCAAAAACGAACCTGAAAACGAAGCGGGCCATGTTGTTGAAAACAAACAACAGTGAAAACAGACCACGTGCAAAAGCGCCTGATTTCCTTCGCCGAAATTCTGCCCGTCGGTACCTCGCGCCGTAACCGGAATAACCAGCCGGTTTTCAGGATTCCGGCCGTTCCACTGTCCCCTCGGCAAGGGCCTTTCGATGCGCGAGGAACTTTTCAAACCTGCGCGGCAGCCCCTCGCGGCGGGAAACCTCTCCCCGCTCGTACTTGAAGTCAAAGGCTTGCGCACCCTCGAGCCCCAGGGTCACCAGTGCCGGAACGTCGAGCCCCTGCTCCGCGGCGTCCAGTTGCTCGGGGCTGGCAAAGATGGCGGGCGACCGCGGCATAAAGCGCGGGCAGCAATCCTCAAAGGGCTCGCAGGAAATCTCATAGGTGCCCACCCGGCGGGCAATGCGCAGAATGTCTTCCTTGTCGTCCCCGGCCAGCGGCCGGTAGATGGGCACGTCGATGCCGCGGTCAACGGCCGCAAGATTATGGAGCGTCTGCGAGGCCACCTGTGAAACGCTGTCGCCGGTCACAAGCCCCAGCGCGCGTTCCACGCGGCACAGTTCGCGGCTGATGCGCGCCATCATGCGGCGGTAGAGCAGCACCCGAAGGTTCTCCGGCGCGCCGGCCACAATCTGGCGCTGCACAGAGTCAAACGGAATCACGTAAAGTCGGGAGGTAAATTGATAAGGCGTCAGCAGGCGCACCATGCGCTCCGCAACCGGAATCGAGGGCCCGCTGGCCGGCGAAGCGCTGCCGAAAAAGTGGACAAAAGCCAGATGGGCGCCGCGCCGCATCATCTTGTAGGCGGCCACGCCGGAATCGAACCCACCGGAAAGCAGCATCAGCAGGCGGCCGCCGGTGGCGGCGGGAAGTCCGCCCGGGCCTTCCGCGCGTTCGGCATAGAGCAGCATTCGGCCGGGAATCACTTCCACCTGGCAGGTCACTTCCGGCGCGGTCAGATTCACCCGCACCTCGCTCCCTTTCGCCCGCAAAGCTGTCAGGATCTCACGCCCGAGTTCCCGCTCAATTTCCATCGAGCCTGCGCCGAAATCGTGATCGGCAATCTTTGCGCGCACGGCAAAGCTGCGCGGATTCACCCGCTCCATCACGCTGCAGGCGCATTGGGCAAGTTCCGGCAGTCCGCCGGAAACTTCCCACGCCAAGCCGATGTAGGCAAGTCCAAAGACCCTTTGCAGGCGCTCCACCATCAGGGGCAGCAGGCTTTCGTCCGGCACGGGAACCAGCAGGCGGTCGAGGACCACTTCCAGCGGTCGCGGCGAAAGGTCTTCCAGACTGCGTTTTACGGCAGTCACCAGACGGCTCTGGAAAAAGCGCTTGTTCCCGCCCTTCAGCCAGATCTCATGGTAATGCAGGATCAGCAAGCGTTTTGCCACGCCCTGCGCGGGTTGCGTTCCCTGCTCAAGCGAAACCTGCTCAGACAAACTCCAGTTCCTCCCTCCGGCGATCATCGCACAGAGTCCCATGTTTCAACGCACATTAAGCCACGGCTGGAATTGACGGACTGCGTGGATGACCGACTCAATCTAGAATATCCGCAATCTCTGCACGCGGCAAGAAAGCCTCAGTCGAGTTTGCAGAGCGGGAATCCGCAGGAATGGAGCGCAACAGAAATTGGAGGGCGGAATCCTGATCAATTTGCTTTGCCTATCCGCGGGCGAATGGCCGATAATCGCCATGGCCCGCCGGGCCGTCATCGCGCGCGGCGGCAGAAGCGTGCTTCCCAGGGTCGCGGGTTGCTGAGCAAGGAGACAGCGTTTTGAATAAGCCAACCACTCGGCGCAGATTCATCAAGGATGCCGTCGCCGCAGGCGGCGCCGCCTGGATTGTCTGGTCAGGCGCCGGCTATGGCGATCCTCAAGTCCGGGAAGGCCTGGATATCTCCAGCCTCGAGCGGGTGAAGGATCAGCTTGCGGCCCGGCAAACCACCGGCCTGCTGATCCGCCGCCATAATCGGACCGTTTACGAGTGGTTCGCGCCCGAATGGGGACCCGGGCGACCGCACTACACCGCCTCGATGGCAAAGTCCCTGGTGGGCGGAATGTCGCTGCTTGTGGCGCTGAACGATGGGCGCATTTCCGCAGACGATCCCGCGTGGAAATACATTCCGCAATGGAAGCACGACCCGTTGAAATCCCGAATCACCATCCGGCAGCTTGCCACGCACACGTCGGGGCTGGAAGACGCTGAGGAAGGCGGCAAGCCTCATGCCGAATTGACAGGATGGAAGGGAGATTTCTGGAAGCGGAAACCGAATCCCTTCTGGATTGCAATTCATGAGACACCGGTCGTTAACCCGCCTGGAACAAAATTCGCATACAGCAACCCGGGATTTGCCGCGCTCGCCTACGCCATTACGGCCAGCCTTCGCGGCACACCCCAGCCGGATCTTAAAACCTTGCTCAAAGAGCGCATCATGCAGCCCATTGGAATTCCGGATAAGGAATGGTCGATCGGCTACGACGGCCCCACGGAAATGGACGGCTTAAAGATTTACGCCACCTGGGGCGGCGCATCCTACTCCGCGCGCGCTACGGCAGCGGTGGGGCAACTGATGCTGCAGCGCGGCCAGTGGGACGGCCGCCCGCTGGTCAGCCGCAAGTGGGCGGAAACCGTGGTGAAATATGCCGGTATGCCGCTGCCGGACCGCAGCAAGGAGGGCCCGTTTCTCGGGAGCGGTCTCGGCTGGTACGCCAACTTTGACGGCATCTGGCCGCAGGTCCCGCGCGACGCCTTTGTGGGCGCCGGAGCCGGACACCAAGTGCTGCTGGTAATTCCCAGCCTTGGCCTCGTCATCGTCAGGAACGGCAACGTGCTGGCGCCGGGCGCGCCGACCTACTGGGGAGCCTTGTTCGAATACATGATCGAGCCGCTGATGAAAGCTATTCAGCCCGCCGCTCGCGCTTCTGCCCCGACTCTTACGTCGCCCTACCCGCCAAGCCCGGTCATTCGGAAAGTGACGTTCGCCCCTGCGGCATCAATTGTACGCAAAGCGCTGGGGAGTGACATCTGGCCGCTCACCTGGGCGGACGATGATGCTCAATACACGGCTTACGGCGACGGCTGGGGGTTTGAGCCTCGCACCACAAAGAAACTGAGCATGGGATTTGCGAGGGTCACGGGCGACCCGGAGGATTTTGCTGGAACCAACATTCGCTCTGCAACCGGCGAACGCACGGGTGACGGCCCTGCCGGAGCCAAAGCCAGTGGCCTGCTGATGGCGGGCGGAATCCTCTACTTGTGGGCGCGGAACTCCGGCAATGCCCGGCTTGCGTGGTCGGATGACCGAGCCCAAACGTGGCACTGGGAGTTTCGCCTGGACGAAAGCTTCGGTTCTCCCGCTTTTCTCCAGTTCGGGAAGAATAACGCAGGTGCGCGTGACGAATATGTCTACATCTATTCGCAGGATGGCCCAAGCGCCTACGAACCCTCGGACGGCCTTGCTCTGGCCAGGGTTCCTAACGAACATATTCGCGAGCGCGGGGCTTATGAATTTTTCTCGCACATGGAGCCGGCAGGAACACCCGTGTGGACTCTAGACATTCGGCGGCGCGGGCAGGTGTTTGAATTTGCCGGCCATTGCCAGCGCGTTGGGGCCGTTTACAATCCTTTCTGCAAACGCTACCTGCTGTCGCTGGGATTCGACCAATCGGGAGGCTGGGGAATCTTTGATGCGCCGGAACCCTGGGGGCCCTGGACCACAGCATTCTTCACGCGCGACTGGGGGCTTGGCAAAACTCACGATTATCGCCTTCCATCCAAATGGATCAGCAAGGGCGGAAAAAGAATGGCTCTGGTTTTTTCCGGAAGAGAATATGACGGCGTGGAGTACGATGCCTTTTGCCTGCGGATTCTCGGCCTGGAGTTCTCTGCCTGAAACTCTACACGTGCATTGATAGAGCCGGGCCGGTGGTCGTCCCGCTTAGTGGAGCGCGCGACTTCGGTGTTTGAGCTTGCAGGCCGCTGTAGTATGCTTCTTGGCGACATTGGGGGTCGCGGGTTGACTGAAAACTGATTGGGCCTGACAAAAGTCAGCCCAAATCAATCTTGTTGCAATAGGGAGATGAAGCAATTGACTCGAATTCAGGCTCTGTCCATTGCGGTTCTCAGCCTGTGGATTGGCTGGACGCTGTTCATGTGGTTCGCTGCCACGCGGAGTTTCAGGACCGTGGATGAAGTGCTCAAGTCGCCGCCCTCGCAGTTCACCAACGACGTCCAGAGCATGAAGCCGGAACAGACGCGCGAGGTACTGCGTTATTTTGCATCAGAAATCAACCGCACTTACTTCCGGGCCTATGGCTGGGGACAACTGGTGCTCGGAACCATTCTCCTGGTATTGCTGGCGTGGAAAACGCCACGCAGCGGCCTGAATCCAGCCATTGCAGCCATCATGCTCTTTATCGTGATTATCCTGACGCTGGGAGTCATGCCGCAGATCATCTCCCTGGGACGGACGATCGATTTCCTGCCCCGGAATCCACCACCGCCCGGCTATCAGCGGTTCTGGAAACTGCACATGATGTTTACGGGGCTGGACGGGGCAAAACTGCTGGGAGGAATCATTCTATTGATTCGTTTGGCCGTGCTTCGATAAGGCGGAGTCTATTTGGTTTTCATACACGAAGAGGACGCGAGGTTGGTTCAAATCTTGATGGATGTAGCGCATCGAGAGTCGCAATAGAGAAGTTGGAGCGGATGCAGAAAAAACGGGGCCACGCCTAACAGAATGTGTGGCGAAGGGTTCGTGCTGCTTGACACGATTCGAGGCCAATGGCAACATGAAACCTGTCGCCAACATCAGCGATGTCCTTGCAAAAGGGCGCTGGCCGGCGGCTCCCGCGATAGTTTGCGCCGAAGTGGCGGAATTGGCAGACGCGCTACATTCAGGGTGTAGTGCCCGTCAGGGCGTGGAGGTTCGAGTCCTCTCTTCGGCACCATGTCATTGGATTCACAGAGCGTTATCACAATTCAGGAAGTTGGATATTGAGTGCAGGGTGGGGGGATAGTTGTGCCCTGCATCATGGAGTTGGACGGCCGCCCGATAGATCAAACGGGCCAGGCCTGAAATCCCGTCAAAAAGGATGGAGGTGTCCAGGATGGAATCAAACACTCGAAGTGGACGTCGCCTTCGTTGGCCGCACTTTATGGCCTCAACTATTCTTGCCGCGGGTCTGGTCGCGTTGGGTCTGGGTTACTCGAACAACGCGCTGGCGGCACTGCACAAATTGAACTTCCATTGCAACTTCACGCCCAAGGAATTGAACGAATGGCTATTTCCTCACGCTGAAGACTGGGTGAGCAAGACCGAGGACGGCCAGACCTACATGCACATGCTGCGCCCGAGGGACCCCGGAGTTCCCCGCCGCCCCCTGCAGTTTGCGCGATTGAAGAACGTGAACGTGGGCAGCTTCGACCTCAGCGTTAAGGTTCGACGCGAAGGCAAATCCATGTTAATTGTCTTCAATTATGTCGATACCCTGCACTTTTACTACACGCACGTCTCCCATGACCGCGGCACCTTCCAGCCGGTCCATAATGGGATATTCCTTGTGGACGGAGGCCCAAGGAGGCGCATTGCAGGCCTCCATGCGCAACCCGCCCTGCCGGATACACAGTGGCACACAATTCGCGTAGTCCGGAATGTTAAGACGGGTACGATCCAGGTCTATTCAGATGTTCAAAAGACCCCACTGTTTTCCGTGGTCGACCACCACTTCACTTGCGGCCAAATTGGCCTGGGGTCATTCGATGAAATGGGTGACTTCAAGGATCTGACGATCAAATCGAGCGATGCCGGCTGCACGCCGCAGGCTCCGCCTTCTCCGCAGGCGCTTTTGCAGAGGCCGAATTTAGAGCCCTGAAAAACCATCGGATCAATAGACTTTGTCGCCGTTGATCTGGCTGCGAAAGTCTCCATAAAAGCCATTCGGCGTGAGGGGCATTTTCAAGGTGCAATCCTCACGCCGAATGGTCTTACCAGATGCCTTACTTAAGCCCCACCGGCATTCAGCCTGCAAGGCCCCGGAGCTGGGTTCCGCTGGGCCTTGCCAGCCGGAGCCGATGTTAAGGGGCTGTGCAACCCGTCAAGGCGAAGTTCAGTGTGGACTCGGTTGTAGCGTTCACTGTGCTGCCAGAACTTACCATTACGTTCTTGCTGGTCATTGAAGTCGGAGAGCAAGTCAGCAGCCCATTCGAGCCGTCCGCCAGCGCATTGATGGCGTAGGTAGTCTGGCTTGTCGAACTCGGAGCCGTGAACGATATTGACGAGGAGTTGTAAGTTCCGATCGCCGGTGAGCTTGCTGGAACGTTCAGGGAGTAGGCAACGCAATCGGCAGAAGACGTGGCGCAGCCGCTCGTCGGCATCGTGGAATCCGTAGTAAAGTCGGGAGGTTGAGAGGTCGCCATAAAGATGGGAATCGTCATGTTGACATTGGAGGTGCCATTCGAGACCGATTGCAAAGCCGAAAGCTGAACGCTTCCGGCCACCGGTGTCCCACTGCTTGTCGAAGTGACCTGGCCCGAAATCGTCCCTGGGCACGTGGAACCTGCGGTACAAACCAAGTTGGCGACGGTTGCCGTTTCGGCGTAGAGGGGGATGTTGCCGACATTACTACCGATGGGAACAGCAAACAAGACCGTCGGGTTGTAAGTAGTGGTTGTAGTTACCGTACCCGATTGAGTGGTCTCCGCGGCGACGACAACATCAAAATTGGTGTTGCTCGCGGGCAACGGACAGAATGAAAAGCTTCCATCCGACGCCGTCGTACCGGACATGACAACTCGGTCCGTCGTGGCGTCGTTCGGATCGGGCTGCTCGAGCAGAACGAGGGCGTCCGCGATCGGACTCTTCGTGCTTGAGTCAACCACCATACCGCTGATGACGCTGCTGTTGATGCTGACTTCGCCAGCGTGCAAAACGGGCTTCAAGCGATATTGGCCATTGCCTTCCCGTACAACTGACGCGCAACTATTGAAGTCGATATTGAAATCTACGTTCTGCCCAGCTGTAACTGTCAATCCGCCATTTGCGATCTGTGAAGCAGGGATCTTGATGCCAGTTTGAGCTTCGCTGGACAATTGCAGCTCGTAATTCGTATTGCTGCCATTAGGGACTACACAGTTGACTCCTGCTGTGCACACGTTGCCCGAGACAGTTCCGCTATTGGCCAGCAAAGTCACCCGAATCTGCTGGTATTTCCCCGGAGGGAGTTGCTTTTGCGCGAGCATGTACAAAGTGCCGCAGAAGTTCGGAGTTGCGCTGGGATTGAGGGTCATAAGGTCAACCTGCTTCGGGCTGCCGGTCAGATCAACCAGCGTCTGCCACCCACTGTCGCCCGTTGCGCTCAGGTTCGCCTCAACCTTGGTGATGGTTACATAAACATGCGCCAACCCCATGCC
>JBJKQZ010000199.1:0-2856 GCA_046704865.1 Terriglobia bacterium | reverse complement strand
ACGTTTTCGATTGGCCGAAAGGCAACCTGGACGTCAGCGGCATCGGACAGGTGTCACGTGTAAGTCTTCTGTCGAGAGGTGAAATTCTCAATTTCCAGCGGACCGAGAACGGTGTGAGTATTCAACTTCCGGACCAGGCACCCGACCCGAATGATACCGTGCTGAAAATTGAAACATCTTAGTTGCAATTCCACCCTGAGTGGTAAGCATGGCAAGAGGACTAGGACGACAGCATGAAGATTATTGATGCGCACCAACACCTTTGGGATTTGGACCTGTTCACTTATTCCTGGCTTAACGATTTTCCTTCGCTGCGAAAGAGTTTCCGCATGGAAGATTATCTGAAGGCCTCCGAGGGCGTGAACATTGAAAAATCAGTTCATCTGGAAGCGGATGTCGATGAGGCTTACATGCTGGATGAAACTCGCCACATTCTGGATCTGGCGGGACAGGATAACCCGTTGGAGGGCGTTGTCGCCTGCGGAAGGCCGGAAAAACCGCACTTTGCCGATTATCTGGATCAGATCGCGGGTCACCCCAAACTGAAGGGAATCCGAAGAGTGCTCCACACTCAGCCGGATGAAGTTGGGCAAACTAGCCTCTTTGCTGAGAATGTCCGTCTGCTCGGGCTCTACGGGCTTTCGTTTGACATCTGCGTGTTGGCGCGCCAGCTTCCGATCGCCAGCCGGCTTGTTCGGGAGTGCCCCGGCGTCAGCTTTGTGCTCGACCATTGCGGTGTCCCCCAGGTCAAAGACCATCTCTTTGACCCTTGGCGAGAGCATATAAAAGAACTTTCGCAATTCCCCAATCTGGTGTGCAAAATCTCCGGACTAGTTGCTTATTCGGAGCCAGATAAATGGACGCCGGAGGATTTGCGCCCTTTCGTTGATCACGTCATTGAATGCTTCGGTTGGGATCGCGTCATGTTCGGAAGTGACTGGCCCGTTTGCACTCTATCTTCCCCAATGCAAAGGTGGGTAGAAACCCTCGAAATGTTGACGCGCCATGCTGGCGAAGAGAATCAGCGAAAGTTGTTCTATGAAAATGCTGCCAGGGTCTATCGCCTGGGTTAACCTTTTCGCGCAATCAGGCTGTGGCCGCTGGCAAGTTGCGAACCCCTGAGGCAGCAACTACGGTGGCTGTTTTTCTTGTCAGCCCGATTCCTCACAGAGACCGACAGCCTAAATTACTCCGTGTGGAAGACCTCTTCCATGTTGGCCCACCACTCACCTTCTCTCCGTGTCGGAATCGGCTGTTGCATGGGGCCCATGATTGCCCACCACTCCTGAGTCTTGGGGTCCGCGGCCATTTTTGCCATATCACCTTCAAAGTTTTCACCAATGTACTCGAAGTAGGCGTACAACGTGTCGTCTTTCAGAAAAATCGAGTAGTTGCGGATGTTGCAATCGTGGATCATGCTGAGCACTTCGGGCCACACGTTAGCGTGATATCGAACGTACTCGTCCTTTACTCCCGGCTGGAGCCGGATGACTTGCCCGTAACGTTTCACACGTCCTCCTCTTGAGTTCGAATTTATTTCTGTTCAATTGCTCCAAATATTCTGCAAACTCTTACAACTTTTGAACTGTGCATCTGTCGATAAAGTCCCAATCGAAGTCGACACCAATTCCCGGAGATTCCGGTGGATGCGCGTAACCTTCGCTATCGACGTCAAGCTTGTTCTTCATGCCGAAGTCCATGTAGGATAGGGGATAAAGAATCTCGAAGAATTCACAATTCGAGATTGCGCAGCCACAATGCAGGTTAACGATTTCAAGCGGGTGGTAGATGGCCGTATGGATTTCACACTGCACGCCAAAGGACTCTGCCAGATGTGCAGTCTTCATCACTGGGGTCACGCCACCCTTCCATGACACATCCGTCCGGACAATATCAACAACGCCCGTAGCAATGCATTCGGCCGTTGAATAGTGGGAGCCCGCCAGCACCTCCGTACCGCAGATTGGAATATCAAGCTTGGAGGTTAGTTTTCGCAGTCCGTGAAAATCGACATCAAAGAGCGGCTCTTCAAACCAGTAATAGTTGAGGCGTTCGAGTTCGCGCCCAATCCGCAATGCCTGTTCGTGGTTGTAGGC
This sequence comes from Terriglobia bacterium, assembly GCA_046704865.1. Lineage (GTDB taxonomy): Bacteria > Acidobacteriota > Terriglobia > UBA7540 > UBA7540 > SCRD01. The sequence goes on along the minus strand of JBJKQZ010000199.1, from coordinate 760 downwards.
GGCGACGGGATCAGCCATTAACTTGAAATCCTGACCCACGGCTTCACGGCACAACCTGTAGGCTTCCAGGTCGAAATCATAGTTGCCGGGAGGATGAAGCTTGTACGCATGCCATCCTTGCTCCTTTACCTCACGTGCCTGGCGGGCATAATCTTCCGGGGAAGCGAGGACAAAAGAACTGGCATATAGAGGCACTCTGTTCCGGTATTCGCCAAGTAGTTTGTATAGTGGCAGTCCAGCGACCTTGCCCGCAATATCGTACAGGCAGATATCAAATGGCCCATAAGCGTATATTGGAACGTGGTTCCACCACCGATCGAACGTCCGAAATTCTTTCCAATGCCTCTCCCGCGCGAGCGGGTCCTTCCCCATGAAAAAAGGCTTGAGCGCTGAGGCTGCGATCTGCCCAGCCATTTCAGCACCTCGGCCCGCAAACCCGAAGGATGTCCCTTCGACTCCCTCATCGGTTTTCAATGTGACAACTAGGAAATCAAATGTGGATTTCCCGCCGGCCCGCATTTCTGAATCGGCCATGACCTCATTCGTGTTTCTGCAAACCCTGATTTCAATCGATGCAATTTTCACTAAAGATGCTCCTCAAACTGTGACCGCCGCCGTTGAGTGGCGTGGTCGGTGCTTTATAATATGCATTCCCTAACAGACCCGCTACGATTTTTTGTGGCGAGATGGTTTTCAAATTCCGACTTCCTCTGAAACTTTGCTTGTGTTTCTTACGCCCGTCGTTTATAAACGGTTGTCT
>JBJKQZ010000198.1:0-2908 GCA_046704865.1 Terriglobia bacterium | reverse complement strand
GAATTGGGCGTTGTAGCGCACGATACCATGCTGTATTCGTACCTGCTGAATCCTCTGGCCACCAGCCACACGCTGGAATCCCTGGCTCTGCTGCGCCTGGGACGAAAGACCAACGGTTCGCTGGGCCTGGCTGCCCGCTATACCCACGAACTTGCCGCGATGATGAGCCCGCAAGTCTCCAGGGAAAACGTGAGAGAACTTTATTCTCAGATTGAACTGCCGTTGGCGGAGGTTTTGGCTGACGTCGAAACGACCGGAGTAAAGATCGATCCGGAGATACTGGCAAAGATGTCTGACGAGTTTGCCGCGGACCTCGCAGACCTGACTCATCAGATTTACGAGCTTGCAGGTGAAGCGTTCGATATCGATTCACCCAAACAATTGGGTCAAATCCTGTTTGAGAAATTAAAGCTGCCGGGCGGCAAGAAACTGAAAAAGAGCGGGCAGTATTCCACGGAAGCGTCAGTGCTGGAAACGCTGGCGGAGAAGTATGATCTGCCGCGAAAAATCATGGATTACCGCACCCGCGCGAAACTGAAATCAACTTATGTTGACGCCTTGCCAAAATACATAGATCCGGAAACCGGCAGGGTGCACACCAGCTTTAACCAGACGGTTGCGCGAACCGGCCGGCTGTCATCGTCAAACCCCAATCTGCAGAACATTCCAATCGGCGAGGAGTTCGGACTCCGGATCCGGTCGGCTTTTGTAGCCGGGCCCGGCTGGCTGCTGATTGCGGCGGATTATTCCCAGATTGAATTGCGAGTGCTTGCGCACATGTCGGGTGATCCTCTGCTGATCGAAGCCTTTACTCGCGGCGAGGATATCCACGCGCGCACAGCGCAGGAAATTTTCGGCGTCCCGCCGGGCCTGCAAAGCCATGAGCACCGGCGGATGGCCAAGGCGATTAATTACGGCGTGATTTATGGACTCAGCTCTTTCGGGCTGGCGGCCAGGACGGGGTCCAGCAAGACAGAAGCGCAGCAGTATATCGATGCCTACTTCAAAAGGTATGACGGTGTGCGGGCATTCCTGGAAGCCCGCATTGAGGAGGCCCGCACAACCGAGCGCGTCCGCACGCTGTTTGGGCGCATGCGGCCCATTCCGGAAATCAACAGCCAGGACACCATGGCCCGCAACCGCGCCGAGCGTGAGGCGATGAACACTCCCCTGCAGGGCACCGCCGCCGATCTGCTGAAGCTGGCCATGGTGAAGACCCATGAACGGCTGAAACGGGAGAAGTTGAAAACGCGCATGATTCTGACCGTTCATGACGAACTGGTTTTTGAATCTCCGGAAGCGGAGGCAGACCCTGCGCGGGAAATTATCCGGGCGGAAATGGAAGGCGTTTATCCGCTCAGAGTTCCGCTCAAGGTTGATGTGGGGACAGGGAAGAACTGGAAAGAAGCAAAGTAGCGGCTGAGCCCCAGTTGGCGCTGTGGTGAAGCTGGCTAACTTTTGGAGGCAACGCAGATGGAGACACTCGATTCATTCCGAAATTTCTTTGAGTATGACCACTGGGCTAACCAGGAAACACTCGGCAGCATTGCCACTCTCGATGGGGCGACGGAACGAGCCCTGAAGATTGCAAGCCACATCGTGGGCGCACAGCGCATCTGGTTGGGGCGATTGGAAAAGCCTGGCGAGCCCACGCCTGCTCCATGGCCTGTGATGACACTGAAAGAAGTGAACTCCGCCGTCAATGAGATGCACAAGCGCTGGACTGCTTACCTGGCCGAACTTACGCCCGAGCACCTGGTTGAAGATCTTGTCTATCGGAACAGCAAGGGGGCTGAATTTCGCGTCCCCGTCAGGGACGTCCTGATGCAACTGGTGATGCACGGTGCTCACCACCGCGGGCAGATCGCAACTGTGGTACGAGACGCGGGCGGGACGCCTTCGCCGACGGATTACATCATCTATGCCCGTAAGCAACGAATGAAATAGCCCCATAGCGGAATGGGCAGCAGAAGTCGCGTACCATAACAGATCATTTCCAACCACCTCTGGCACCGGTTCCGGGGCCCTGATATCAGACGTGAATTTAGCTATAATTTGCCGAAACTTATTTACCTGAGCCGGGTTATAGCTTGATAGGGGCAGAAAAGTACCACCGCAAGAGCCTGCTACCGTGACTGAACGAGGTCAGGGCATGATTCCTCCAGATGACCGGCAGATCTTACACCTGTTAAACCGCTGCGAGTTCGGGCCAGCCCCGGGAGACCTTGAACGTGTTCGAAAGATGGGGCTGAAAGCCTATCTTGACGAACAGCTCCACCCGGCAGCGACTGACGATTCTGAAATTGAAAAACGCCTCGGCGAATTGCCCACGCTGGCGATGAATTCCGAAGAATTGATTGAGTATTATCCGCCGCCCCGCAAGGCGCGAAAGCTGCGCTCGGAGAGTCCGGTTCAGCAGACTCCCAATGGCCAGGACGCCCCTCCGCAGACAAACTCCATGGAAGCGGCCCCGCCGATCAAGAAGGCGATGACTCCCGAGGAGCGGCTTGCGGCGATTCAGGGGCCGCGGCGTGTCCTGGTGGAACTCGCGCGCGAGGAAATCTGGCGGGCGGTTTACAGCAGGCGGCAATTGCAGGAAGTGATGGTTCAGTTTTGGATGAACCATTTCAACATTTATGCCCTGAAGGGGCCCGACCGATGGCTGCTGACCTCCTTTGAGCGAGACACGATCCGGCCGCATGCGCTGGACAAGTTTGAAAATCTCCTGGTTGCCACGGCGCAGAGTCCCGCCATGCTCTTCTATCTGGATAACTGGCGGAGTTCGGCGCCGCCGCTGAAGTACGTTGAAACGCTGGAGGATCGCAAAATCTCAAATGCCGGCGAGGAATACGGGCGCGGGGAGTTCAAGCGCCCGCGGCCGTTCGGCAGGGGGTTTGGGTTTCGGGGA
>JBJKQZ010000197.1:0-5019 GCA_046704865.1 Terriglobia bacterium | reverse complement strand
AATAACGCATGAGGTTTACGAGGAAGGCCAGGATTACGATCACATCGCCGACCCGAAGCTGGACTTCCATTGGGACCACGAAGGGCCTTCCATCCGGCTGCTTGCCGGCGGCCGCATCCGCAGCGGCGATCGCCTGCGGGTGGATTACTTCCACGGCAAGCAGATTTACCACGATCAGGTTCCCATTGACATGTCGGAACCCGAAGTCTACGAAATCTGGAAACGGCAGATCCCGCTGATCGAAAAGTACCTGGCACCAAAGAAATACTTCCTCAGCATGGATGAGGTGCGCATTGGCGGCTTCTGCAAAGCCTGCCAGGACCGCCATCTTGCCATGGCGGAAATCCTGGGAGATTGCGTCAGGAGACAGGCGGCAATGGTCCGCGCCGTAAATCCAAAGGCGCAGATTTTTGTCTGGTCCGATATGTTTGACCCGAACCACAACGCGCGCAAACAGTATTACCTGATTGACGGCAGCTTTGAAGGTACGTGGAAATATCTGCCCAAAAACCTGGTGATCGCCTGCTGGTATTACGAAAAGCGCAATCTGAGCCTTCCATTTTTCTCCAGGCGTGGTTATCACACCCTGGCCGGCGCCTATTATGATGCTGACAACCTCGATAACCCAAAAGGCTGGCTCCAGTCACTCGACCAGACACCGGGCGCAGTCGGGATCATGTACACAACGTGGGAAAACAAGTACAAGCTGCTGCCCGCCTTCGGCGACCTTGTTTCCAGAAGATAAAATCGCAAGGCAGTTGCGGAAGCTATCTGATTGAGAAATGGGAGTTGAACTCAGGCGAAAGGAAGCATGATCCAGCCGAGAAGGACGGCGATGCCGACGAAGGCGACGAAAACCTTGATCCCGTAGATTACCTGTTCCCGCAAGGTCTGCTTGGCGAGAACGGCAAACACTACGGACACAAAGAATGAAAACAGCATCAAAGCTTCAAAATGCGAAATAACCACGTGTTCACTCTGCGGAAAGTTTTCCGCCGCTTCCGGCGCTAAGGCTTTCTTCCCAGCGCAATGTCGTAAGCATCAAGTATGGTCAGGACATTCAACATGCCTGCGGCAATCAGGAACGCCGTACCGTAATCGGAACAGACAAAAAAAGTGTCGCCGCCTCCGTAACCGAAAAAGGTTGCGGCCGGCATGGGAATGCCGATGGAAAGTTCGGCAAAGTAGCCAAGTGTGTGCAGGTAAGTTCCCGATCCGGTCGAAAAGAATTGTCCCTGCATCGCCAGCCCGAAGACAAACATCCCGACAATAGCCAGAAACAGCACCAGCGCCCGGCCTTTGCGCCCCAGCAGGAAATGGCCAAGTCCGGGAATTACCCACGAGGCAACGCACAAGCCGAAAAGACTGCCGGAAGAAGGCGGCGGGCTCGCAGGCGCAGGCGTGGAAGCGTCTTTGGAGGTTTTCTCTTCCTGTTGTTCAGCGATTTTCCTGGCCATAGGCTGGAATCGAAAAGGGTCCGCACGGCAAAAGCAAATTGTAGCGGCCCCCTGCAAGCTCAAGCTGTAACCATACCACACGGGCCAAACCAGCGGCAATAATGGTGACAGCCGTTAAAACGGCAGGAAAGTATGAATGATGAAGCGTGAAGGATGAAAGTTGAAACAGGAGCAGCCGGGGGGTTTTTCATCCTTCAAACTTTGCGCTTCACTCTTCATCTCCGGGTTGCGGCCCTTCGGAGCTGCCAGGGGCGGCTGGTTCCCGCGCAAACGCGGTCAGACATTATCCTGTGTCTTGTAATCGCAGGCCTCGCGGCAGTCGGCGCAATAATATTGCCCATCCTCGGTGAGCCGGACCTTATAATCCGAATGGCAGAGCGAGCAATACCGGTCACATTCGCAGCGGTCCTCCGCCTGATCACAGACGCAACAAAGCAGGATTTTTCGTGCCATATCTCCATTTCCTTCCACTGCGGGCGGCGGCAGCGGAATAATTTCCCGGGTCAGGTTAGCGTGGAATCAACAGTTTGCCCGACGTCCTTGACCCTGTTCGCGCGGGCGTGTTAACTTCCATCTTTCGGCATCACGCGACGATTTAATCAGGGAGGATTGGATTTGGCCACGACGGCGGGGTCCGGGCCAAAGCGGACGGCTCTCTACGCGATCCACAAGGCAGCGGGCGCGCGGATGACGGAGTTCGGCGGCTGGGACATGCCCATCGAGTACGCCGGCATAACCCAGGAGCACCTGGCGGTGCGGACACATGCCGGACTTTTTGACGTCAGCCACATGGGCGAGATCGCCGTGCGCGGCACCAAAGCGCTCGCCTTCCTGCAATCGATCACCTGCAATGACGTTTCACGCCTGAATAACCACCAGGCCCAGTACAGCGCCCTGATGTACGCCCAGGGCAGCGCAGTTGACGACTGCGTGGTCCACCGGATGGGCGAAAACGACTATTTCATTTGCGTGAACGCGGCCAACACCGATAAGGATTTTGAGTGGCTGGTGGAGCACAACTCGCAGGGAGCTGAGCTTGAAAACGTCTCAGCGCAGTATTCGCAGCTTGCCTTGCAGGGACCGCGGGCCGTGTCTATTATCAGCAAGGTAACAGACGCCGATCTCAATTCCATTCGCACCTACTGGTTTACTCCCGCCCAATGCTGCGGAGTTGAGGGCATCCTCGCACGAACCGGCTACACGGGTGAAGACGGGTTTGAGTTCTACTTCGCTCCTGAACACTCCGGGCACGTCTGGAACGCCCTTCTGGAAGCTGGAAAAAATGAAGGATTGCAGCCGGTCGGGCTGGGCGCCCGCAACACCCTGCGCCTGGAGTCCGCCTACGCCCTCTACGGCCACGAACTGGATGAGAACACCACGCTGCTGGAAGCCAACCTGGGATGGATCTGCAAGCTTGACAAGGGCGAATTTTTGGGCCGGGACGCCCTGCTGAAGCAGCGCGACGAAGGGCTGAGCAAGAAACTGGTGGGATTTGAGATGCTGGAACCCGGCATTGCGCGGGACGGTTATCCGGTGTGGATCGAAGACAAAAAAGTGGGATACGTGACCAGCGGTTCGCCCGCACCGTTCCTGAAAAAGAATATCGGGCTTGCCTATGTGCCCCCGGATGCCGCGCAACCCGGGCTTGAAATCCTGATCGAAATCCGGCAGAGGAAAGTGCGCGCAATTCAAGTGAAGCTACCTTTTTACAGACGGCCAAAGTAGGATGAAAGACGGGGCTGCAGACCCCGAAAAGCAAATCAGTCGGGAGCAAAAGTTCAATGTACCCTGAAGAATTCCAATACACCAAAGACCATGAATGGATCCGCGTTGACGGCGATACCGGCACCATTGGCATTACAGATCACGCGCAGAAGGAACTGGGCGATATCGTCTATGTTGAACTTCCCAAGGCGGGCGAGAGCGTGACGGCCGCTGAAACTTTTGGAACGGTAGAGTCGGTGAAAGCCGTTTCAGAAATCTATTCCCCCGTAACCGGAGAAGTAACTGCCATTAACAACAAGCTCCAGGAGCACCCGGAGTTGTTGAATTCCGACCCTCACGCGGGAGCATGGCTGATTCGCGTTCACCTTTCGGACCCTGACGAGGTCCAGAAACTGATGTCCGCGGAAGAGTATGAGGCGTACATCCGGGAGGCAGAGTCTAACTGATGCGTTATCTCCCGAACTCTCCGCGCGACCGCGAGGAAATGCTGCGGACGCTGGGCCACAGCTCGATTGAAGAACTCTTTGCGCAAATTCCCGAACAGATCCGGTTCCGGGGCCGGCTGAACCTGCCCGGGCCGCTCTCTGAACAGGAAGTGCTGGAGTTCTTCCGGAATGCGGCCAGCCAGAGCACTCGTGAATATGCGTCGCTGCTTGGCGCGGGTACTTATTCCCACTTCCGCCCGGCAGCGGTTGACTCCCTGCTTTCGCGCGGCGAGTTCTTTACGGCCTATACGCCCTACCAGGCAGAACTGGCCCAGGGAACCCTGCAGGCGATGTTTGAGTTCCAGACGCTGATCGCCCAACTGACTGGGATGGAAGTTTCAAACGCCTCGCTTTATGACGGCTCAACGGCGGCTACAGAAGCGGTCCTGATGTCGCTCCGGCTGACGCGCCGCAACCGTGTGGTGGTGGCAAGAACATTGCACCCCGAGTACCGGGAAGTTATGGCCACTTACGTACGCCACCTGGGAACGGAGATCGCCGAAGTTCCTTACGCAGCTTCAGGACAAATCGACATCGCGGCGCTCGAACAGGCGCTCAGCCAGGAAACCGCCGCCGTGGTTGTGCAGTCGCCGAATTTTCTGGGCGTGATAGAACGTTTCGGCGAGATCGCCGAGCTTGTCCACCGCAGCGGCGCGTTGCTGGTGGTGGCGGTTACTGAGCCGCTCTCGCTGGCAGTAGTCAATCCGCCGGCGGATGCAGACATCATCTGCGGCGAAGCGCAATCATTCGGCGTTCCGGTTGCATTCGGTGGCCCTTACGTCGGCTTCCTTGCAACCCGTGACAAATTCGTGCGGCAGATGCCGGGTCGGCTGGTGGGCCAGACCACCGATTCCGAAGGCCGCCGGGGATTTGTGCTGACCCTCGCAACCCGCGAGCAGCACATCCGCCGGGAGAAAGCCACTTCAAACATCTGCACCAACCAGTCGCTGTGCGCGCTGGCGGCCACCATTTATCTGTGCCTGCTGGGCAAGCACGGATTAAAGGCCCTGGCAGAACATAACCTGGCGCTGGCGCATTATGCCGCAAAGCAGCTTGCCGCCGTGCCAGGAACAACGGTGCCGTTTGCATCGCCGTATTTCAATGAATTTGTTGTCCGGACATCCGGGAACGCTGAAAAGCTGTTGAATGCCTTGCGGCAGGAGAAGATTTTGGGCGGCGTCCATCTGGAACGATTCTACCCGGAATTGAAAGACCACCTGCTGGTTTGCGTTACCGAAACCGTGAACAAGGCCACCCTGGACCGGATGGCCCGGGTCTACAAGGAATTTTCCGCGCAGAAGCAGGCTAAAGCCGCGGCGCCGTCACACATTTCCGATCCCGTGGCCCAGGAG
>JBJKQZ010000196.1:0-3089 GCA_046704865.1 Terriglobia bacterium | reverse complement strand
ATTTCACGCGCCGCCCAGGCCAAGCTGGAGCAGCAGCCAGCCAGCCTCGTGCGAAGCGACGGTGAGACGCACCTGAAAAAGGGCCAGGACTTGCTTGCCGCAGGGCGTCTTCCGGAAGCGGAGCGCGAATTAACCCAGGCGGTGCTGTTGGTTCCGCAAAGTAGCGAAGCACACCTGGCACTGGGCCAGGTGTACGAGCGGGAAGGCAAACATACTCTTGCCGCGACTGAGTTTGAAACTTCGCTAAAAGAAAGAAATTCATTCCACGGGCACATATGGCTGGCCCGGACCTATATCTCACTGGACCATTTGGAACCGGCCCTGAAGCAGGTGCAGGCAGCCCAGCAACTGGAGCCCTCCAATACGGAGGCCAGGGACCTGGCGGAACAGATTAAGACGCAGTTGTCTGCTCACAGAGACAGACCTTGAGAACAAATTTGTTCAAGAACGTTCTGTTGCAAGCTATTCTGCTGGCATCGTTCACTGCATTCTCGCCGCTGTATTCCGCACCTTCTCCCCCTGTAGTGGTTCAGATCAATCTGGATGGGGTCGTCCAGGCGGTCAGCGCGGACTATGTGGTTCGTGGAATCGAGTACGCAAACAGGATAGGTGCCAATGCAATACTTTTGGAGTTGAGCACTCCCGGCGGACTGGGTGATTCCATGCGCGACATCATCCGCGCCATCATGAATTCCCGCGTACCCGTCATCACCTATGTTTATCCCAGTGGAAGCCACGCCGCCTCAGCGGGGTTCTTCATCTTGCTCTCGGGTGACATCGCAGTGATGGCTCCCGGGACCAACACCGGGGCTGCTCATCCGGTAACACTCGGCGGCATGCGTGTGGGAAAAACGGAGGAAACAAAAATCCTGAACGATTCGGCTGCGTTCATTCGCTCAATTGCCGACACGCGGGGGCGGAACGCGCAGTTGGCCGAGCAAGGAGTCCGGCAGAGTATTTCACTGACGGATCAGGAAGCCCTCAAGGACAACCTGATCAATGCCATCGCCAACAGCCCCGAAGATATCTTCAAGGAGTTCAACGGGAAAAGCATCAAACGGGCAAACGGTTCCGGGACGGTATTGAACCTGGCGGGTGCCCGCATTGTTCCTTATGAGATGCCCTGGTTTAAGCGCGTTCTCTCCTGGGTTGCTGACCCCAACATCGCATTTATCATCGGAGCCATAGGCGTGCTGGGGTTATATATTGAATTTATGCATCCGGGTGGAATTCTGCCGGGCGTCGCCGGTTCCATTGCGCTGGTCCTGTCGCTTTTTGGCTTCCATATGATGCCGATCAACTACGCGGGTGTGGCCCTGATCATCATCGGGCTGGTTTTGTTTGGCCTGGAAGCGGCATATACTTCTCACGGAATCCTGGCGGCTGGCGGAATTGCAGCCATGACTTTCGGCTCAATGATCCTGATCAACTCACCGTGGCCGGGCACAAGAATTTATCTGACCACCACGCTGAGTGTCGTTATTCCCCTGGCCGTGATTACGATAATCCTGACACGTATTGCCTGGAAAGCGACGAAGAGCAAGTCCGTCATGGGCGAGGAAGGGCTGGTGAACTCAACCGGCATCGCGCGGACAGACTTGAACCCGGAAGGCAAAGTGCTTGTCCACGGAGAACTTTGGGAAGCGAAATCAGAACGGGACGTCCCTGCCGGTGGCCGGGTGCGGGTAAGAAAAGTGGAAGGGCTTACATTGCTGGTTGAGCCCGATGAAGAATCCCGGTAGACTGTCCTCATCCGGATAAGAGGGTTAAGTTCTGGCTTCTTGGATCGACAGACCAGCCTGCTGAGGCGGTTGATTCGGGGATGATTGGGTCCATTCCTCGAAACCGGGAAGGAGGAGCGATGGGTTATCTTGTTGCAGGTGTTATCCTTTTTTTCTACGCTGCGGCGTGTTTGAATGTCCTTAGGGAATATGAGCGGGCGGTGGTCTTCCGGCTGGGTCGAGTACAGCAACCGGATAAAGGGCCCGGACTGATCTGGATCTGGTGGCCGATCGACAAACTCGTAAAGGTTTCACTGCGGATTGAGACCTGGGTTGTTCCGGCCCAGGACATCATTACGCGCGACAACATCTCGGTCAAAGTTAATGCGGTGCTCTTTTACCGGATCATCAACGCACAGAAAGCGGTGATTGAGCTGACGAATTTTCGCTATTCAATTGAGCAGCTATCGGCAACTACGCTGAGGGCGGTGCTGGGAGAGGTCGAGTTGGACGATCTGCACTCGCAGCGTGAGAAGCTGAATTTGCGGCTGCAGACGATCATCGACGAACAGACCGAGGCATGGGGTATCAAGGTGACCCAGGTGCAGGTGAAGCAGGTGGATATTCCGCAGGACATGCAGCGGGCTATTGCGCGGCAGGCGGAAGCCGAGCGCGAACGCCGGGCGAAAATCATCAATGCCGACGGAGAGTTTCAGGCCTCGCAGAAGTTGTCTGATGCGGCAAAGATCCTGGCCGTGGAACCTGTTACCATAACTTTGCGTTATCTTCAGACTCTGGCAGAATTAGGGACGGAGAAAAACACGACCATCGTCTTTCCCATACCGGTTGAACTCTTGTCGATTCTGATGCAGAAATCAAATGTGCCTCCAGCCGGCCAGAGCTCCGGGAAGACTTAAAGAGAAGGAGGCGTGAAGCTACCGCCAGCGGAGAGATATGGCTAATCGAATGGAAAGTTTCCAGGAGGAGAGGGGTGTTTCAGCCCGTCACCTGGTCCTGATGTTTCTGGCTGCTGTGGCAGTCTGTGCAGTGTTTTTTTCCCTTGGTTTTGTGGTGGGATATAACCACAGCCCTTCAAAAAGCGGTCCCGCCACGGAAAATGTTACGAGCGCAGGGAATATTCCCCCTGCCGTGAATCCTCCATCGAGCGGCTCTACGCAAGGCCTGCAGACTGAAGCAGTGGGCTCGGGCTCGAACCCCACTCCGGCCCCGGAGCAACCCAAGCCTCTGCCGCAAGAACCGGCTGCGACGGCACAACCCCATCCGCTTAAGCCTGTGGAAAAGCCAGCCACTCGGAAGGTTGTCAGGAGCAAGCCTGCCGCCGCGCCACAGAGCCGGCCGGCCTCGAGG
>JBJKQZ010000195.1:0-3067 GCA_046704865.1 Terriglobia bacterium | reverse complement strand
GAATTGAAGTGAAGAATGGCACATGGCGAAAGGCATTCCATGCCGCGCACACGTCAATGCGGCAGAGCGACGCCGTGATGGGCGTGACGGTTGTCCGGCTTGAAAACCAGTACTTGCCGCAGTGGATTTCCTCAAAACGCATATTGGGCAGGACAACCTGGATGGTAGTGGTAATGGGCTCGCCGTAAACGCCCAGCAGTTTGTAAGCAGCGCTATTGGCGGAAGGCGAATGGGCCTTGATTCGGAAGCCGTTCGGGACAGGCTCAAAGATTTTCTCTTTTTCGTGGATGCTGCTCTGTTTTCGCCACCACCACGACTGATGGACAAATGGGCCGTGCGCGGGATCCATCAGCCCGATGAGGCCGTGGTCCACATGGCACGGAAGTTCAGCCTCAAGGTGCTCCAGCCGATAGCCTTCGCTGAAGGTGGGTAGCCGCGGAGCCTCTGGAACTTCTTCGTTCCGGTGTTCCTGATCGGGAATATAAACCCAGAAATAGCCGTCCAGCTCATCGCATGGAAAACTAGCGGCAAAAACGCGGTCCACTTTCAGCTTGTCGCGCGCCGTCAGCGATGGAATCGCCTGGCACTGGCCGGTTTTGCCTTCAAATACCCAGCCGTGATACGGGCACTCGACGTTGCTGCCGTCAAAACGGCCCTCAGAAAGCGGCATGCCACGGTGCGGGCACGCATCACGAAGCGCAAAACCCTGGCCTCTTCTGTTGCGCCCAATCACCAACGGCAAACCCAACAGCATCGCCGTTCGCAGTTCATTGCCACGCACACGATTGCTGCGCAAAGCCGGATACCAGAAGCCGCGCATCAACCCGTCGCTGGCGCAGGTCTTTTCAGATTCTTTTGTTGAGGTTTCAGTCATGCCGATGGCTAATATAGCAGATGTCGCAGCAACGGAGAAAGATGGCCCAATGAGGTTTCACTTGTCAGGGGAAATTAAATACTGAAGGCAACTGCTTCTCCCGCCCACGTTGGAAGGCGCGATGAATACGGTAATCCTCACTTCATGTTGACTTCTGCAACGTTGAATCCTTCCACCACCAGCCGCGGTTTCTCGCCGCGCGTATCGGCATCGGCAAGATGGATTCCGATTCCCTCTATTTCTCCCGGCATCAGGGCCAGGTAATTATCGCTGTAGATGGCTGGCAGAATGCGGTCACCGGTCTTGTCACGTACCACTTTCAATCTGACCATGAGCGCCGGGGAATTCGAGCGGTTCTGCACATTCGCCGCGACGACCCAGCGGTCTCCCTGCTGCTGGACGCCGACAGTAGCTTCAAGTTTCACCCGTGGTAGTTCCCGAATGGCGCGATAGTTCCCTTCCTCGCGCGGCCGCAGGTAGAAGTTTCTGGAAATTACCATGTCGTTCTTCGTCAGGTCCAGGCGCAGAAAATGCACTGGCGACAATCCGCGCGGATATTCCATCCTGATACAGGAAACCGTGCTGTCTTCCCTGCTGTCAAGCGTGGAGGATTTCGTCCAAATCTCGCGCCCGCACATGTTCAGTAGCTGAACATGTGCGGTCAGGCCCTGAACATCTCCTCCGCTGTAATTCACCACTTCAATGCTTTCAGCAACGGGGTTCCACTGGATGTGTAGTGGCTCGCATCCTTTCTTCGCGCCAAAATAGGCGGACGTCGGCTCAAAGTAGTAGTCGTAAGTCTGCCACACGAACGAAGGCCAGCACCGGTGGCTCATACAGATCAGCAGGCCCATGCGGTGCTTGCTTTGCGCTTCAAACATGGCTCGGTAGCCGTCGTAATTGATAAATTGAGCCAGCCAGATCCACTCTTCGGCGCTGGTAGCGCCGCCAAAGCCGTATTCGATGATGCGCTGATAAGAGGCACCGTTCGCCGCGCCTTGCTGGCAGAAATCATGCAATCCCCAGTCGAGCCCCTGAGGCCACATCGCTTTTTTAGGCATCATCAGTTGCACGCTTTCAAGGGGGGGAAAGTTTTGCATGCCGCGCTCGCTGTGCAGGCGTTTGTTCGCACCGGGGCCAAAATAGTAAGTGAGCGGCATGGCTGTGTAAGGGCCGTGTCCGCTTACAACGCCCGCGGCTGAATTAGGAATATACTGAACGCCTGGGTGCAGCTCCGCCAGCAATTGGGTCAGGCCTTTTTCAATTCGCGGCGGCGGCTCGCCTTCATTCCGCCCGCAATACAGGCCCATGGAAGGATGATTTCGAAGTCGCAGGACGAAATCCCGCGCATTTGCCAGGAACATCTCATCATCTTCCGGGTCCGGGCCATCCCACGGGTTTGCCAGCCAGAAATCCTGCCAAACCATCACGCCATGCCGGTCACAGGCCTCATAAAACGCGTCGCGGCCGGTCTGGCCCACCCAGTTGCGGATCATATTGAAGTGAATGTCCTTGTGGTAGCAAACGGCCACGTCATATACCCGCTGGCGGTAGAGCAGCATGGACTCACTGAAGCCCCAGTTGCCGCCCTTGGGGATGAAACGCCGGGCATTGATCCAGATCCTTAAAACGCCGCCTTCCTGGCTGTATGTCATCTGCCGAACGCCGACCTTCAACCGTCTGGTGTCGGAAATGTGTCCGTGCAGTTCAAAGATGTGATGATGGAGTTCAAATGTCAGCTCAAGGTCGTAAAGATGAGGCTCGCCGTACCTGGCAGGCCACCAGAGCTTGGGATTCTGTAATCGCAAAACTGGAAGCAAGGATGCATTGAGTTTGACCTTTGTACGACTCGAAGCTTCCAGCTCAACATCATGTTCAAATGTGACGTCGGCCAGCGTTCCACGGAGCTTGCCTTTCAACCGCTTGGAATGATCATTTGCAAGTTCTACTTGAATATTGACATCGGCACTTGAGGTGTGTCCGGCAACGGCAGCGTTGTGGCTACATACGGGCTTTCAATCGTCACGGGTCCGCTCGTAGTGAGCGAAACGTCATTCCAGATGCCGATGTTTCTGCCGCGGATCGTCGAGATCCAATCCCAGCCCACGGATGCGTGGAAAGTGGGGTTGTCGCGCCCCAGCGCTCCACCGTTGTGCCCCGCAGAGGCAAAGGTCTTCTGTTTGACGCTTCCCG
>JBJKQZ010000194.1:0-3664 GCA_046704865.1 Terriglobia bacterium | reverse complement strand
CGGCCATTGCCCAGATTTCGATAGACAATGCGAGGTTCTTTGAACGTCTGGCTCAAATGATACTTATCAACTTCGGGATAGACGTGGCCATTTACCTGGATAATATCCGCCCAGCCGTCATTGTCGTAGTCCACAAAACCGCAGCCCCATTTAACGTCCTGAACGTCCTGCCCCACGCCAGCCATGTACGTGACATCCGTAAAAGTGCCGTCACCGTTGTTGCGGTAGAGGTCAGAAGTGTCATCGGAAAAGTTGGTTTTGAAGATGTCAAACCATCCATCACAGTCGTAATCGGCCACACCCACGCCCATGCCGGCCTGCTCCTGGCCGTCCTCGTTGTAAGCGCATCCGGCCATGACGCCGATGTCCTCAAACGTGCCGTCATGCTTGTTGTGGAAAAGAATGCTCGGCTCGGAATCGACAGCCACGTAAATATCAGGCCATCCGTCATTGTCAAAATCATAGGCCACGGCTGTGATCGAATAACGTGGACCGGTTTTCAGAATTCCCGATTTCTCAGACACGTCGGTAAAGGTGCCGTCGCCGTTGTTGTGATACAGAATGTTTGAGCCGCCGGGCAGGCCGCGCGGCCCGCACATCACCGGAATCCCTTTCCACTGGCAGTAACCGGTCTGGCCCGGGACGGGAACTTTGGCAAGGTCCAGAACAATATAATTGCAGACAAAAAGGTCCAGGTGGCCGTCGCGGTCATAGTCAACCCAGGTGCAGCCGGAGCCCCACCGAACCCCGTCCTGGTAAAGCCCGGTTTTTTTGGTGACATCCGTAAACGTTCCATCGCCATTGTTATGGAACAGAACGTTTTGCCCCCAGAAAGTCAGGAAAAGGTCGTCCCAACCGTCGTTGTCATAATCGCCGATACAAACTCCCGTCTGCCAGCCTGTTCGAGCAAGCCCGGTGTGCTCCGTGATGTCTGTAAAAGTGCCGTCCCGATTATTTTTGTAAAGATGCGTCGTGGGGGCCTGGCCCGGCGGCCACGTTGTATCCAGCCGGGTGCCGTTGGTCAGGTAGATGTCAATCCAGCCGTCGTTGTCGTAATCAAAGAAGGCAATCCCGTTTCCTTTGGCTTCAATGATGTACTTCTTGTGCTCAACTCCGCCCCACACATTCACCGTGTGCAGGCCGGCTTCCTTTGCCACGTCAACATAGGTAACGGGAATCGGGTTGTCAGGGGTGGTAACCTGTGCGGCCTGGAGGACAGGGTTACCCGTCCATCTCCAGATGGGCGTGGTAACAACTTCCATCAGTTTGGAACCCAGGAGTGCCGCTCCCGAGCCCAGGATATGGCGGCGAGAAAGTTTCATCAGGGACTTAAAGTGCCGGCTGCCCCTCGCGCGTCCCCCATCCGAACGTTGTAGCCGCGACCTTAGAAAGCCACCACGCAAGTTGAACTTGCCACGGCGCGACTGCAATGGGGTGCGCGCACTTGTCAGCCAGCAACGAAAGGCCAATTATACTACAACAGCCGGAGTGCAACGCTACGCTTTGCCCAGGTTATCCGAAAAATTCGTCATCGAAAGCGCGCTCGTGTCGAGCGTAAAATCGACGCTGAAGTCATTCCACCGTTCATCTGAGGAGGCATTCATGCGTCGAATTGGATTGCTCATTTGTCTCGGCTTGTTACTTGCGCCATTTTCGATTTCCGGCGCCGCGGCCACTGTCAAGACGGAAACCGTGCAGTTCAAAAGCGGAAATGAAACCGCTTCAGGCTATCTGGCAATGCCCACTACGCCCGGCCGCCATCCCGCACTGGTGGTTATCCAGGAATGGTGGGGATTGAATGACTGGGTCAAGGAGCAGGCCCGTGACTTCGCCCGTTACGTATATGTAGCGCTCGCTCCCGATCTCTATCGCGGCCAGGTGGCAACCGAGCCCGCGGCAGCCCGCAAGCTTGCGCAAAGCATTCCGCACGACCGCGCAGTCCGCGACCTGAAGGCTGCATTCAACTATCTTGCAGCCATGCCGAATGTGGAAAAGAACAAAATCGGTTCCATCGGATGGTGCATGGGAGGCGGATTTTCGCTGCAACTGGCCATCCATGAACCCCGCCTGGCCGCTTGCGTGATAAATTACGGCGAACTGACAACCGATCCTGCCGCGATCAGCAAAATCCATGCGCCCATGCTGGGGAATTTCGGCGCGGAAGATCACGGCATTCCGCCATCCGCAGTCCACGCGTTTGAAAAAGCGGTGCAGGCTCAAGGGAAGAGCATCGACGCCAGAATTTATCCCGGCGCCGGTCACGCGTTCGAAAACCAGAATAACAAGGCGGGTTATCGCCCGGAAGCCGCAAAGGACGCGGAGGCCCGAACGCTCGCGTTCTTCAACAAGACGCTCAAGTAGCGTGGCCACTTTATTGGGTCAATGGAAGTTTGCCGCTTCAATTGAAGCGCGGCAGCTAAACCAGCGGGTTATAGGCTTTACCCGCGCGGATGGTCACCACCGGTTCAATCTTCTGCCGGCCGTTTCGAGTCTTCCCGTAGGAGTCCGTAAAAACAAACTCCCCTTCCCGCACTTCAAGCACGCTGACGTCAGCCTCGGCTCCGGGACGCAGAGTCCCGATCTGAGCCCCGAAATCAAACACCCGGGCGGAGTTCACGGTTGCCCGCTCCACCACCTGGCGCATGTTCAAGCCCAGCAGGAGAAACTTCGAAAGCGTCGTAACCAGATCGAAGACGGGGCCGTTGATGTTGGCCGAATAGAGATCGCTTGAAATCGTGTCAGGCAGGAAATTCTGCTTCATGCACTTTTCCATGGTGTCAAAAGAAAAGCTGCCTGCGCCGTGCCCCACGTCAAACACCACGCCGCGCTGGCGCGCTTCAATCACTTCGGGGAGCAGCTTTCCGTTGGCGTCAATGATGCCATTTGGCCGCCCGTTGAAAGAATGCGTCACCACATCGCCCTTCTTCATCAGCGCCAGCAGCCGGGGCAATGGAGTGTAGGAGTAGCCAATATGAATCATCAGGGGCAACTGGACCGCATCGGCGGCCTCGCGCGCTCGCTTCATTCCCTCGTAATCATTCGGCCCGGTGTAACCCCGGGAAAAACGGATTTTCAGTCCCACAATCAAGACCCGATTTTTTTCGACGGCTTCAACCGCAATTTTGGGGACGCAGTAACGCAGATCTTCAAGCTCGCCCATGTTGGGTGTGCTCCCGGCGATCATGCCGATCGAGACAACGTGGAGCAGCGGCTTGATGCGAGTGGCTGCCTTCTCGATGATGAATTTTCTGAAAGCCGGGAAGGCAAACGCTCCGGAGGTGCCCGCATCCACCACCGAGGTCACGCCCCGATGCAGGCAGTAACGGTCCGGCTCGATACCGTAGGGCCCAACGTAAGGGAAAACATGGGTGTGGATGTCGATCAGCCCCGGCGTCACAACCTTGCCATTGGCATTGATCACTTCACGAGCCTGATCAGCCGGAATGTCGGTTTCGATAGCGGCGATTTTGCCGCCTGCAATGGCCACATCGCGAACGGCGTCGAGGTCCTGTGAAGGATCGACCACTCTTCCGCCGCGGACCAGCAGATCGTAGCGGTGGCCGGAAGCGGAATCCTGCTTTGAATTGGATTTCATCGGTTGGTTTCCTGGTTTGTGAGGCAGGCCGCCGAGCGCCAGTGACGCGCCCATGCCGGCCAGCAGTTC
>JBJKQZ010000193.1:0-2568 GCA_046704865.1 Terriglobia bacterium | reverse complement strand
AGATCCTGTGATGGGGCCGGCCACGGTGAACATCGGAGTGATCCATGGCGGCAAAGCCATCAACGTGTTACCGGACAGCGCCTCCGCGCAGATCCTGTTCCGCACCGTCAGCCCCACCGGTGAACTGCGGGAAAAAGTGGAGGCGGTCGTCAAGGACCGCTGCGAGTACGAGTTCGTTCGCGATACCAAGCCCATCCGGACGGAACATTTTGACGGGTTTGAAACTGAAGTCGTTTCCTACTCCACTGACCTGCCAAGCCTGACGCGATGGGGACGTCCGCTGCTGCTGGGCCCGGGCTCGATTCGCGTCGCCCACACGGACCACGAATGCGTCCGGAAATCCGAATTGCTGCATGCAGTTGAACTTTACACCCGCCTGGTGAAAGAATTGAAGAAACGCGTTTAGGCCTCCGCGGAAGGTGGACGGCCGGCATGCTGAGCGTGAGGGAGCAGTTCCTTCGCTATGCTCGGGATGACAGCAGCGGAGATAGAGGGAAGGTTGTTATGAAGAAGATTGAAGTTGGAATCCTGGGCGCCACGGGAATGGTGGGCCAGCGATTTGTGAGCATGCTCGAACATCATCCGTGGTTTGAAGCCGCTTGGCTTGCGGCCTCAGACCGGTCTGCCGGCAAGAAGTACGCGGAAGCGTGCAACTGGCGCCTGCGCGATGCCATGCCCGCCGGCGCGCGGGATATGGCCGTGCATGAGTGCAAACCCGGCAAGGCCCCGCAGTTGATTTTTTCCTCGCTCGACTCAAAAGTTGCGGGCGAAGTGGAAAAGGAGTTTGCACGCGCGGGGCACGTGGTGGTTTCGAACTCCTCCAACCATCGCATGGATGCCGACGTGCCGCTGCTGATTCCGGAAGTCAATCCGGACCATCTGGCGCTGGTGAGCGAGCAGCGCAAGCATCGCGGTTGGAAGGGCATGATCGTCACCAATCCCAATTGCACCACAGTGGGGCTGGTGATGTCGCTTGCGCCCATTGAGCGCGCATTCGGTCTTGAAAAAGTTCTGGTGACCAGCATGCAGGCGGTTTCCGGAGCGGGGTATCCGGGCGTGCCCACGCTCGACATCTTGGCCAACGTGATTCCGCACATCGGTGGCGAGGAAGAAAAGGTGGAGCATGAGGCCCACAAACTGCTGGGCAAGCTGACAGACGGCTACATCTCCAAGGGCGACTTTGTGGTGAGCGCGCACTGCAACAGGGTGATGGTTGAGGACGGCCACACAGAAGCCGTTTCAATGTCGCTGCGGTCTGAGGCAAAGCTGGAAGACCTGATTGAGGCATGGAAGAATTTCCGCTCCGTTCCGCAGGAGCGCAAATTGCCCACGGCGCCCAAGCATCCCATTATCGTGCGGGAAGAGCACGATCGTCCGCAGCCGAGGCTGGATGTGAACGTCGAGGGCGGCATGGCAGCGGTGATCGGGCGCGCGCGCGCCTGCCCGGTGCTGCAATTCAAGTACACCACGGTCAGCCACAACACGATCCGCGGCGCGGCTGGTGCTGCACTGCTGAACGCCGAACTGATGAAGTCGGAAGGGTATCTGGACTAAGCCTGAAAGACTGGCGGCGCGGAGCTTCGCATATACTCCCGCCCCGCCCATGAAATGGAAATACCCATGAGTGCATCTTCTGACAGCCCCGAAGCTCCAAGAAATCTGAACCTGGCCCTGTGGGGCCATGGAAAGATGGGAAGCGCTGTGGCGCGCATTGCGCCCGAGCGCGGTTTCGACCTGCGGCTGATTCTGACCATTGAATCGAATCCCGAAGGCGTGGCCATCTCGGAAGAAAACTTCCGCGGTATTGATGTGGCCATTGACTTTACCCAGCCTGACGTTGTGGTGAACAACATCCGCCGTGTGGCAGCACTGGGTGTCAGCCTGGTGGTTGGAACCACGGGCTGGAATGACCGGTTTGCGGAGGTTGAGAAGATCGTCGCCGAAAGCGGCATGGGCCTGGTCCATGCGGCGAATTTTTCTATCGGCGTACAGCTCTTTTACCGCCTGGCGCGCGAGGCCGCCAAGATCTTCGCGCCTTATTCGATGTATGAACCCTATATTGTTGAAGCCCACCACAAGTTCAAGAAGGATGCGCCTTCGGGCACTGCGCTGGAACTGAGGCGCCGCGTTGAACCCCATTTGCCATCGCACGAGATTCCCACCTCCAGTGTCCGCGGCGGTTACATTCCCGGCATGCATGAACTGGGATTTGATTCTGAGGCTGACACGGTGCTGGTTCGCCACAACGCACGCAGCCGCCAGGGATTTGCCGAGGGAGCGCTTTATGCCGCGCGCTGGGTGACCGGCAAAAAGGGGATGTTCGCCTTCGATCAGATTCTGCAAGATCAATAGTAGCTTCAGCCGCTTTAGTCTTTTATAATCGTACTCTCCATGGAAAACCATCTGTCTCCGGAGGAGGCTTTATGAGCTTGGATATTCGGGGCTGCGGCACCGCGCTGGTAACCCCTTTTTCAAAAGACGGCACTCTGGATGTCGATGCACTCCGGAGCCTGGTTGAATTTCAGCTCAGTGAGGGCATTGACTTCCTGGTTCCGTGCGGGACTACCG
>JBJKQZ010000192.1:0-6655 GCA_046704865.1 Terriglobia bacterium | reverse complement strand
GTGCTCTCACTGGCACGACAAATTGCTTCCAATAATTTTTCGATGCACATTTCCACCAAGCTGCTGAAGGCGCGAAACGCCGGTGAAGCCATCGTGAGCGAAGCCGCAGAACAGGGGATTGAACTCGTGGTTATTGGATACCATCACGATCACAGGCTCGCTGAATCCTTGCTCGGCTCAACCGTCCAACATGTGACCCCCCATGCTCCGTGCCGCGTGCTGGTGCAGGTGCCGGCACCCAAGTCCAAGGCTGAGCCCATTGTGATCGATGAGGAGAAAACGGGGGAATCCGAGGGTAGAAAGAAATCTGAAGCGGCGTAGCTGGAGAGAATTAAGGCAGCCGTCTGGATGAAGTCGGCGCAGAAGTGTGAAATGATAAAGCGGGTCCGTTCGCAACTTTTCAAATAGCGATAGTGGAGGAGTGTATATGCGGCTATCTGTAAAAGGCCTGGGGTTGGCAATTGGCATTCTATGGGCTGGTTGTATCCTTCTTGTCGGAATTGTGAACCTTGCATCGCCGTCCTATGGAGTTGCTTTTCTTCAGATGGCGAGTTCGATCTACCCAGGATTCCATAACGCGCGCAGCTTTCTGGATGTCCTGGTAGGCACGGGATACGGACTGGTGGACGGAGGATTCGGAGGTGCCATCTTTGCTTTACTGTACAACTGCTTTGCGGGCGGGGTGAAAGAAGCGCCCTGATCCGCCATTCCGCGTTTTAAAATGGGCGCATGGGGTTGCGCCCCGCATGGGCAAACCGATTGAAACCTGAGCTGGAGCATTAGCTGTGCGCTCCGGGCACTGAAGCTTGTGGGTTGCTGTCGCCGTAAAAGTTTTCTTTCCTGAGGGCGCGGTTGGTAGAGTGACCAGACACTTCAAACGCTTGCTGGTTCTCATCTCGGGTTGGAGCTTTGTTGCGCTGGGCGTGGTGGGTATTTTCCTTCCCTTCCTCCAGGGTGCGCTTTTCCTGCTGATTGGAATCACTATCCTTGCCTCGGAATATATATGGGCACGCAAGCTGCTCAAGAAATTGCGCGACCTTTTTCCCCGCCTCAGCCGGCAGATTGACGCTGCCCCGGACCGGGCGCACAAGTGGTTGAAGCGAATCTTTCCCGAAAAATCTGACGGCGCGCAGAATTGATTGAAGGTGCGCCACGTCTTAGGGCACGCACGGCGGGCAGCAGATTTAATCTGCTCCGCTATGCACCGGCAGATCACAAATCGTAGTGATCTGCGTCACCGTAGGACGAATCAAACTGAAGGATGATGGTGCCATAAGGAGGATGGAAGCAGGCGAACAGGAAGCACCCAATATGCGGAGCAAGGCGGCGACAGTGAACACAAAGCTCCGCAAGGCCAGCGACTTAACGCGGCCGTTTCGCCTCCCATCCTCCTGGGTGTATCCGCAGTCGAAATCTCTTCAGCTTCATCGGTTGATCATCTATCCAACCAGAAACTTGCTGACCCCCAAACCTGAATGATATGTTAAAGCTATACAGGGCCTTCCAATATTATGGGTGCGGAAATGTCTGGGGACGCTGTTTGCAAGTGGGCGATTAAAGGGTCCATGTGGCCGATGTCTCATGGCGGCGATGGAACTCGCGATTGCCAGATTGTGGTGCGTCCACCCCGCCGGGAATCATGCCTCCACTTCGTGAACAGCTTTTTGCAGCAAGATCCTGATCAGAACTGGCATCGGCCAGAAATTTCTCGGAACCCAAACGCCGCGCGGCAAACTCATATCCAGGAACTTCCTCCACGCTTTAACGGATTGGATGAATCGCGAGCGCAGCCTGAATTTCACATTTTTGTAGAGCGAGTAAAACAGTCTGGTTATATGATTCCCGTCTCAATCTATCAAGGCGTTCTCGCCGCGCCTGAGTTTGGCGGAATGAAAGTAACTTACAGGGAAAGACCTATGAACTCCCGCAACGGCTTATAGATGAGGTGGTGGTGGCTATAAACAACGAATCCAAACACAAAAGCCTCCAGACAAGCCATAACCAGACTGGCTCCGACACTTCAAACAAAGGGCAAGACGAAACGCGGGCCCTGTTTGAGCAATTTTTCGAATCCTCACCCGACGGCGTCCTGGTGGTGGATTCACAAGGCCTGATCACGCGCGTGAACGGGCAGACGGAAGAAATGTTCGGGTACAGCCGCTCAGAGTTGCAAGGCCAGCCGATTGAAGTTCTGGTCCCGAACCACCTCAGGAAAGCGCATGAGAAAGACCGAAATCATTATCAAACCGAACCTCACATGCGCGCCATGGGAGCAGGACTGGAATTGTTTGCAATGCGCAAGGATGGCAGCGAGTTCCCTGTTGAAATCATGCTGAGCCCGATCGAGTCCGCCGAAGGCACCATGGTGCTGAGCGTGGTGCGTGACATCACGCGGCGCAAGCAGGCGGAGAATGCGCTGCGCACAAGCGAGGAACAACTCCAAAACATTCTGGACAATTCGACTGCCATCATCTTTGTAAAGAACCTCGAAGGCCGTTACATCCGCGTGAATAGACGTTTTGAAAATCTCTACGGAGTTGAGGGACGCCTCGCAGTAGGAAAAACGGACTTTGATCTTTTCCCCAGGGAGCTGGCAGAAACTCTGCGCACCAATGACCAGAAAGTGCTGGAGGCGGAAGCGCCTTTGGAGTTTGAGGAGATCAAGTCTCACGGAGGGATCGACCGCACCTACATTTCCATTAAATTTCCGCTGCATGACCCGTCAGGGCAGCCTTATGCTGTGGCAGGCATCTCCACCGACATTACGGAACGAAAAAAAGCCGAAGAAGCTCTGCTATTCGAAATCAGCAAGGTGCTGCTGTCCAATCTGGATGTTCGCGGGCTCTTCACGGCCATTTCGGCCACCCTTCAACGGATCATGCCGCATGAATTCGCCACGTTGGCCCTTTACTGGCCCGAAAGCAAAGACCTTCGATTGTTATGACTAGAGCCATCGGCAATGGAATCCTCCCTGGGAAAGGAGATGCTTTCACCAGCTCAGGAGGCCCTTGCGGGACGGGTAATGAATTCCCGCCAGCCGCTGGTTTTGAATGATCTTGAGGAAAACACCCCGAAACACAGGGGCACAGACCACCTGCTGGCAGAGGGCGTAAACTCGGCGTGCGTTCTTCCTCTCATTACCCAGGACCGCGTGCTGGGAACATTGAACCTGGGCAGTCGCCTGAAAGCTGCCTTTGACCAGGAGCATGTCGATCTGCTTCAGCAGGTGGCCGGCCATATCGCCATCGCTCTTGAAAATGCCCTTACTTATCGCAAAGTGGCTGAACTGAAGGAAAGGCTGGCGGAGGAAAAACTCTATCTGGAAGAAGAAATCCGCACCGAATACCACTTTGAAGAAATCATCGGTGAAAGTTCCGCACTCAGGCGAATCCTGAAACAGGTTGAGTCCGTCGGCCCCACCAATGCCACCGTCCTGATTCTGGGAGAAACAGGGACAGGAAAAGAATTGATTGCGCGCGCAATTCACGATTTGAGCCCGCGGCGCGACCGCACCTTTGTCAAGCTGAACTGCGCTGCCATTCCCACCGGATTGCTTGAAAGCGAACTTTTTGGACACGAGAAAGGCGCTTTTACCGGTGCCATTTCACAAAAGATCGGGCGGCTGGAGCTGGCCCATGAAGGCACGCTCTTCCTGGATGAAGTCGGAGACATCCCTCTGGAGCTCCAGCCCAAGCTTCTGCGCGCTCTCCAGGAAAAGGAATTTGAAAGGCTGGGCAGCACAAAGACTATTCCAGTGGACGTCCGCCTGCTGGCTGCCACCAACCGCGACCTGACCCAGATGGTGGCCGACCGCCAATTCCGGAGCGATCTCTACTACCGGCTGAAAGTTTTCCCTATTACGGTACCTCCGCTGCGGGAGCGCGCCGAAGACATCCCCATTCTGGTGCACTACTTTGCCCAGAAGCACGCGGGAAGGATGCACCGGCGGATCGAAATAATTCCCGCAGAGGCCATGGAAGCGCTCTGCCGATGGCACTGGCCAGGCAATGTGCGTGAACTTGAAAATATTATCGAGCGGGCCGTCATCCTGTCTCCCGGGCCGGTTTTGCGAATTCCTCTCGCTGAACTCGAACCTCCGGAGCAAGGCAATGGCAGCGGCGACGGCGCCAATACCCTGGAAGTTGCTGAACGCGAACACATCATCCGCATCCTGCGCGAGACACACGGAATTATAGGCGGTCCCAACGGAGCAGCCGCGCGCCTGGGCGTGAAACGGACAACGCTAAATTCCAAGATGCGCAAACTAGGAATAACCCGCGAAGAAATCAATAAATTGCCCTCCATGTGACGATATTTCGCCACCTGATTATTCTCCGTCATCTCCTTATCGTCAGTCATCCCGCCGGCCAATCAACCCATCCTTCTATCCCATTGAATAAAAGCTGCTTATATCAATCCAACAAATGACGAGATCTGGAATGGAGAGTGCATTCCATTATGGCGGAGGTCGGATTCATCAGGATTAAACGTGCGTTTGCAGAAAACATACATTCGGGAGAAAAGGCACTATGGCGGAACAAATCACAGCTCTTCTGGTTCATTCGCAGGATGAAACATTCCATGACCTGGTGCGGGCGCTTAAGCTGCTCAGCATCAAAGTCGTTCATGCCCGGGGCTGTGGCGAGGCCTTAGTGCACTTGAAGAACCAGCCGGGTGTTGACCTGGTTTTTGCAGGTATAAATCTTCCGGATGGCGGATGGGAAAACGTGCTCGCGCTGGCGCAGAAATTCAAGAAGTATCTGCCGGTCATCGTGGTTTCCGGTACCGTGGATACGGGTCTTTACCTTGACGCGCTCGGACAAGGCGCGTTTGACTATGTTACGCCTCCGTTTTTGACTTCCGACCTGGCGCATATTGTGCGGTCGGCGATTTACAAAGAACTGGTCAGCGTGAAGCAGGATCTGACCGCGCCGCCACCAGCTTGAACCTGGGTGTAAGGCGGGAAATCGCCTGCGGGAGGTATTCGGATTGATAACCAATAAACGGAACTTATTTTATTCGGCTTGGAACAGCAAGGACGGTGATAGATGCTCAAAATAACGTTTAAGGATACGCCGGAAAGTACAAAGGTAAAACTTGAAGGAAAACTTTCCGGGCCATGGGTGGAAGAACTGGAGCGAAGCTGGACGGAGCACTCGCCGCAGGCTTCTGAAAATGTCATAATAGACCTATCTGACGTTACCTACATTGACCCTGATGGAAAGCGGCTTTTGGCCCGAATGGCAGACAAGGGTGTCTGCTTTGAAGGTACGCATTTAATGACAAAATATGTGATTGACGAAATCACACGCGTGGGAATACGTTCTGGAAGGAACGGAGGTTAAGATGCGATCGCCATACGGATTAGAGCTGGTTGAAGACTGCCAGACTTGTACAAATAAAGCCGTCGGATTCTTCTGTGATCTTTCTCCGGAAGGAATAAAGGCATTTGAGGCGATCAAATATACGACTGCATATCCCGCCGGCGCAGTGCTTTTTGTGGAAGGTCAATCCGCCCAGGGAGTTTTTCTGCTTTGCAAGGGCCGCGTAAAGCTTTCCATGACCTCGAGCGAGGGCAAGACGCTTATCCTGCGGATTGTAAAGCCGGGAGAAATATTGGGAATGCACGCTGCAGTATCTGACACCGCTTTCCAGGCCACCGCAGAGACTCTGGAACCCTGCCAGGTGAACTTTATCAAACGCGACGATTTCCTGCGCCTGCTTCGCGACCATGGTGACGCTTCCATCCATGCTGCGCAGCAATTGAGCGGCAGCTATCAGACGGCGTGTGAACAGGTCCGCTCCCTCGGGTTATCACAATCAGCGCCGGAGAAGCTGGCACGTTTCCTGCTGGAATGGTCAGCCAAAGGTCAATCCTCCAGGCAAGGGATCCGAGTCAAGTTGACTCTGACCCACGAGGAAATCGGCCAGATCATCGGGACTTCACGGGAAACCGTTACCCGCACCCTGGGCGAATTCAAATCCAAGCACCTGGCCGAACTGAAAGGGTCAACCCTGGTCATCCAGAATAAGGCAGCTCTGGAGGCTTTCCTCGGCGGGTGAAGCCCTGATACGGGCAAATCTCTTCTTCTTGTCGCTTCTCCAAAGGAATGGGAAACGTAATATGCCGCCTGCCAACTGGCGGCGTGGCCGTTGTGTTTCTTCCTGTTGCGCTTATTTGGGAAATGGAAACGGCAGAAAGGCGTACCTGGTGATACGCATCACAAACAGTGGTGACGCGGCTCACTGCGGGGTTTTGAGCCCAAGTTTAAATTGTATCTAACATACCGCCCGGGAATCCGCCCCAGCGGCCGACGATTTGCCCCACACGCGCCGTTCGATTCCCGGGCTTACCTCTTTCTAGAGCCTTTTTCAACCCTCCCGGAAATCCCAAAAAGTCACTAGCGAGATTCAGCCATCTGCTTGTGCAAGGCAGAAGCGCGCGTGGCCAAGGCTTCTGCTTTTTCCTTATTGCCGAGATGCCGTTCAACGGCTGCGTATAGGCTTAGTGTCCGGACCAGTTGCAAGCTATCCGTGCCGTAGTCCGATTCCTGAATTTTGAGCGCCCGGTCACAAAGTGGTTCCGCTGCTACATTGTTGCCCTCCGCAAACTTTAGTCCGGCAAGAGCGACGAGGGTGCGTGCAAGGTGTGCGT
>JBJKQZ010000191.1:0-6542 GCA_046704865.1 Terriglobia bacterium | reverse complement strand
CAAGGCTCGCCGTTGCAACGTAATGCCCCAGAATGCCGCGGTTGATAACCCGCGCGAAGAAGGTGGATTGGGGAATCAGCTCTTTCAGGAGATGCGGAATATTTTCCTGGCCTTCGGGCATGAAAGTCTCTTCGTCCCGGCAGCCGCCGCCGAAAGTCACAACAACCGCTTTGTGCTTGAGTCGCCGTGGAGAACAATCAGCCCGGGCAGGAGCAAGTGACATTAAGGTTGCGCCCGCTGTTGCGCCTGTCACCATTCTCAGGAAATCCCGCCGGCTGCAGGAAACAGCTTCCGTCACACCGAGAGGGCTTAAATGACTTATTTTTGGCAACAGGGATGAACTCATAAAGCTACCCGACCCTTATCTTAATACGAAGCCTGAGAGTACCTCGGCGGCCTTGCAGGATACCACGAAGATCGTACCACCATGCCACTCCCGCCGCTAATTCCAGTGCTCCGTTGCCTGGCAATTCCCCGAGCGGGGCGTCGGCTGCCGGAAGCTTACTGCATGTTCCGAACTTGCTGCGGCCCGGATTGCCCGCCCTCCACCGAATAGACGAACTGTCTAATCCGCTCGCGCTCGCGATCATCCTCGGCCAGGTGGTTCACGTAGAGTTTCTGGTGCTCCGCAAATTCCTTCTGCGCAAGGTCTTTCTTGCCCAGGTGAACGTATGCCTGGCCCAGGCTGTAGTAGGCCTCAGGAAGGTTCGGGTCCAGTTGCAGCGCCCGCTGATATTCGGGAACCGCATCAGCATACCGCCGTTCGCGGGAATAAAAATCGCCGAGTTCCATATGCGCCTCGGCATATGACGGGTCGAGTTGCACGGCCTTTTTGAACAACGCCTCCACCTGCCCAAGGTCAGCCCCGGGGCTTTCCATTTCCTTCCCCTTCCACAGGCTCACAGCGTAATAATATGCCGCCTGGGCATCGTTGGGACGAAGATCTTCAAACCGCCGGAACCTCGCAATGACTTCGGGTTCTTCACCAGGAGCTTTTGTGTACGCTCTATTAAGAAAATAGTACGGATGAGGGTCGCCAGGGGCAAGATCAGTGGCTCGCATCAAAGTTTTCACGGCCAGCTTGTATTCCCCGCTCCAGTAATAGGCCATCCCCAATCCAACCGCCAGAGATGAGGAATTTGGATACCGGCGGACCCCCTGCGAAAAGACTTTAACAGCAGCATTCCAGGTGTGATGGAGCAGGAACTCGCTGCCCCAGTCGAAAATGTTCGTTTCACTGGGATCCATCTGCGCGGCCTGCTGATACTCTTTTGCCGCGGCCAGAAAATTTCCGTTTTTTTCCTCCACCTCGCCGAGAAGATTGTGCAATTCAGCCGTGCCATTCTTCTGAATCAGCTTCTCAAGCTCACTCCGCGCCGCGTCATACTGCGCTGTCTTCTCATATGCCAGCGCCAGATCGTATCCGTTTCCAAAAGCGTCGGGCCTGGCGAGTTGGGCCTTTTCAAGATAAGGCACAGCTTCAGCAATCCTGCCTTCATGCGCATAGAACTCGCCAAAATCGTGATTGGCCTCGTAATCTTCTGGAGCAATCGATATCGCCTTCTTGAACTCCACTTCAGCCTGTGGTTTCTTCCCCAGCCGCGCCAGGTTTACGGCCAGGTTGGCTCGCGCGGCAGAGGAGCCAGGCTTGAGCGCGACAGCCTTCTCAAAATATGGGTTGGCCTTCGCAATCTCTGACTCAGCGGCGTAAGAGAGCCCAAGCAACTCTTGGACTTCAAAACTTGAGGGGAGTTGTTTCGCGAGGCCTTCCAGCGCTTTCACCGCTTCGCCGTATTGACCGGAATCATAATGCGCGACGGCCGCCTGGAAATCCTTGTCCAGGGAATCCTCTGATTTTGCTGTTTGTTGGGCCGCCAGCGCGGTCATGCCCAATGCCACCATCAAAACCATGGCCATGAACCAGCGTCTTTCTGACATGGTTCCCTATCTTAACACCGGCTTGTGGCGGGTTGAACCTGCGAAGAGCGATTTCCTGCGGGAACTTGTAATTGCCTGCTGTTTGCGGCCTCTTCCTGCCGCCGTAGCCGGGCAAAACCCTTGACGGCGGGCGCACGGATGTGCGCCCCCGTCAGCCAACCGAATTAAAAGTAGAGCTTCAGCGCAAACTGGATCTGACGCGGATCGTTGAAGGGGAACCGCGTTGACCCGATTCTGCCGAAGTTTGAGTTTGTAAAGTCTGTGGATCCAGGTATTGAAACCACTCCGTTCCCGCCAAAGCCTGGGGCATTGAAGGTCGGATGGTTCAGGATGTTGAAGAACTCACTCCGGAACTGGAGCCGGTATCTCTCAGAAATGTGGAAGTCCTTGAAGATTGAGAAATCAAAGGTTGTGATGCCCGGTCCTCTAACCTGACCTCGCTGGCCTCCGAGCAGCGCCAGCCCCGTCAACCCCTGGATACACCCTGTCGGAGTCGTGGTCCCAGGTTTGCACGGTTGGGTAAATGCTGCAGCGTTCAGGAAGTGGTCGGGTGCCCCCGACCCGTATGGATCCTGCCCCGGAACCATATAGGCAACGCAGGAAGTGCCGGAAGTTGTTCCATCGGCACAGCCGATGTTCAGCGGCTGGCCACCCTCAACAGTGTTGATCCATTGAATGCTCCAGCCGCTTACAGCCTGGTTGACAAACCCGGAACTGCCGGCCAAAAAGCGTTTTCCATGTCCGAACGGCAATTCATATCCGCCGCTGAAGTGGAATACGTTTCTTATGTCGAAGTTGCAGTTGGTGTAATCACCTTGGATTCCGAAGCCCGGAACGTAAGGTGCACGATAGCCAACCGCTCCGCCATTAAGCAGGTCCGATGCATCGCTGCGGCAGTTTGAATAAGTGTAGGCCGCATTGAACGTCAGCCCATTGGCAAAGCGCTGCTGGATGCTTGTCTGAAGACCATTGTAATAACTGTTGCCCTGGGTGGTTTGGTAACTTTGGCCCTGGCTGAAGTCCGGGAATGGCAGGTAGAGGCCAACACCCGGAGCAGAGGTTGCATGGGTGCTGGTGCCCGGAGGCAGGATCTGCGAAACCTGGTTTGAGCCAACGCCCACTTGCAGGTGCCGAACTATGTTGCCTACGTAGCCCACCGTCAAGGTCAGGTTCGGGGTGAACGCATACTCGACCATCATGTTGTACCCCATCGTGTAGGGTGTCTTGTAGTTGGTCTGCAAGCCCTGCAGCGAAAGGCCCTCAGCCTGCACCAGAGACGGGTTGATGGGCGTGCAGTCAAATCCCGACTCAAACATAAAAGCGTTCGCGCAAGGTGACCCTGCGAGAGTCGGGAAAGTCGTTGAGGCAATCGGCGCTTCACCGTTCGGCGCCCCGAAATTGAAGCTGAACTGGAACGGATAATTCTCACCGATATTGGGCCCGTAACCCTGATTTTCAAATGAGTTGTAGAAAACGCCAAACCCGCCCCTCGTGACCAGTTTGTTTGTCACCTGGTACGCAAATCCGACGCGAGGCGCGAAATTGTTTTTTTGTGCAGTGATCAGACCCGGATTGTTGCTTGAGACGATTTTGATTCCGTCTTGAGCGGTTAACGCCAGAAAACTGGGCGAAAGCCCTTTATTCCGGTTGGCCGGAATCAGGAACTCTGCGGATCCCGGTGCCGCAGGAACAAAGTTCGCCTGGGCACCAAAGTGTTCAAAGATTGGCCCAAAATAATCCCAGCGCAAACCCAGGTTCAGGGTCAGCTTTGAGCTGAACTTCCAGTCATCCTGGAAATAGGCCCCTACGTAGTTCTTCCCGTCATCCGTGTAACCGATGTTGGAGGCCGTGTAACTGTCCGTGCCGCCTACGTTGGCGATCGCGCCCGTAACGCTCGGGCAACTGCTGGGAATTCCTCCTGGGGTCGGCCCCGGACACGGGAGAAGCAGGAACTGCGCTATGCCAGTGTTGCCGTTTGTGCCGTCCGGGATGCCGGTGTAGGTTCCATTGTAATCAAAAGTTCCGTGCGACCGGTTAGGCTGAAGGGTGGAGAACTTGATGCGCTGATATTCAAAACCGGTCTTAAAGGTATGTTTCCCATAGATCTTGGTCAGGTTATCTGTCACCTGCGTGGTCTGGCTGATTTCATCAGATGGCAGGAAGCCGTTGCTTCCCAGGGTGCTCAGTCCGCTGAATGTGAACTGGGGCAGGCCACCGTTTTCCGCCACTTGCGGGATTGAATTGGAAATCCCATACTGTGCGGGAATCCCCAGCGTATTGGCTACGGGCCCGAAGCGAGTGGCATGGAGACGGCTTTCTCCCACGCGAGCCTCATTCACCAACGTTGGCGAAAAGATATGTGTATAGCTGTACGCGGCCAGAATCGAGAGGGCGTTCTGATCGCCCTGCTGGAAGGCGCCACCATCGGCAATCCCCTGGAAGGGACCCGGGATGAATTGCGGATCCTTCACATAGCTGAAGGTACCAAACATCTGGTCGCTTTCGCTCATGTCGTAGTCAACCCGCGTGTCAAACGCATTGCGGTTTTCACTGAGTACGGGGTTTGACGCATAGTTCTGATAAAGCGTTGGACCGTTGGGGGTAGGATAAAGGTTCAAGAGCTTGATCGCATTCTGGTCAAGCCGCCCGGCGGGAAGCTGGTTCAACTGGCATGATGTGTCATTCGCGCAGTCTCCCGTGAAATCTGTAATTCCAGCAAGGCTGCCGCCGGAATAAAAGGGATCGCGGGTATACCCGGTGGTCAACACGGGAAGACCCGTTACGGGATCTGTTGAGCCCGCAGTCAGATAACGCGTAGTGGCAGGATCAAGAATCGTGCCCAAAGGGAATGTTCGGCCAAGTACGGGATCCACCATCGGCTTGGCGTTTGCACCGGCCTGCCCGGTGATGAGGTCGGCAAAATCCGTATAACCACTGCCTCTCATCAGGTCTGTCGGAACCGAAGAGTTGAAGACGCTTCCCTGCCGCCTGCGCAGTGCTTCATAATCCCCGAAAATGAAGATTTTGTTCTTCTTGATCGGGCCGCCGGCAGTGAACCCGAACTGGTTCTGCCGGAATTCACCTTTCTTCAGGCCGCCGGCGTTCTCAAAGTAATCTGCGGCGTCAAATTTGTCATTGCGCAGAAATTCCCAGACGTCCCCATGAAACTGGTTTGATCCTGACTTGATGGTCGCGTTCAGAATCGCACCGCCAGCCCGGCCGTATTGCGCGCTGTAATTCGAGGTCTGAACCTTGAATTCCGCAATCGCGTCTACGGGTGGAAGGACGTTGTAGTTGGTGCCGTTCAGGAAGTCCACATTGTCTGAATTGTTGTCAATTCCATCGAGCAGATAGTTGTTCTGGGCCGGCCGCATTCCATTTGCGGAAAACGCGCCGCTCGCAGCATTGCCGCGCGTGTCTGCCTGAGGAGTGTTGACTCCGGCAACCAGCTGGGCAAGAAAAGTAAAATTGCGCCCGTTAAGGGGCAGATTGTTGACGCTCCGGCCTGTGACAACATGGCCGAGAGATGCGTTCTGCGTTTGCAGGGCCGGAGGCGCGGTTGTTACGGTAACCGTCTGCGTAACCGCACCAGGATGAAGCTGAAGGTTTACGACAAGTTGCTGGTCAATGTTTAAAACCAGGTGAGATTGAACAGCTTTGGCAAATCCGGGAGCCTCAACGCTCACGGTGTAGGTTCCGATCTTGACCGGCGTGAAAGTATAAGTGCCTTCCCCGCTTGTCGTGGTTGCTGTTGTAAAGTTTGTTGCTTCATTCGTCAGGCTGACCTTGGCATGGGGAACGACTCCTCCGGACTGATCCTTCACGGTCCCAAGGATAGTCCCAGTATCAACCTGGGCATGTAAACCCGGAGCACAAACAATTAATGTAAGCAAACTGACCATAAGTAGCTGCCCCAGATAAATCAGAGAACGCCCCTTACACATTAACGGACTCCTTTCGGAAGGCAGACGACCGCCCGCCGTCGCATCTTCCGCGTTTAATGTTTAATTGGCCCCGCCCCGACGAAATAGAACACAGCACAAGGTTTACAGCAGTTAAGAGAAAAAGGGTTCAGCGATAATTAACAAAATGAAATGCCCTTTCAGAACTGTTTCACCTTGCCCCAGTAGATTCCTAAGCCAACTGTAGCGCTTCCCACGAAAACGCTTGCATACTTATGAGCCAAGCTTCTATCACCTCTTCCTGCTCTCTGTCAAGAAAAAACTAATTTCCTTTTGGCACTCCTGATAGTAAAAACAAATCAGATCAATAAAAGCTTTCTCTTAAAAAGCCGAAAAAGGAACCCTGTAACAGTGTGACAGCACCAGTTAAAACGCATCCCAAGGTCCTGCTGAAACTCGTAAAACTGCCATCCATATTTTGAAATTGAACCCGGCTGTGAAGCAGCAGAAAGCCAGAAAACAGTTAAAAATCGAAAGGAGAACGATCCTAATCGGAGTCTATCGCAAAGTTGTGCGACGGTCCTGTGCCCTACTAGCGCGATTTCGAAGCTGGTTTGTGATAGAGGCGCGGGAGGTTTCGTTCACCTCACGCACCTATTCCCTGACAAATAGCGTTGTTCGGCCTGAGGTTCGGAATTCACA
>JBJKQZ010000190.1:0-4107 GCA_046704865.1 Terriglobia bacterium | reverse complement strand
CCTTACATGGGAAGTCCACGGCGGAAATCCGACCGGCGTTGTCATCGAGCGTCAGGTGGAAAGCGGAGCGTGGGAGAGAATCGCCAAATTACCGCCAGCCGACTTGAAATACGATGACGCTTCAACTCCATCAAACTCAGAAGTTTCGTACCGGGTGCGCGCAGTGAACAACGCAGGCGAATCGGCCTATTCGAACATTGTTCACGTCAGGAGATAAGGAGAAAACCATGGGAAAACTTGCAATCACGGGTGGGAAACCCTTGCGGACAAAGCCGTTTGCTGCGTGGCCGGTTTATACCAAACAGGAAGAGCGTGCCTTGCTCAAGGTGCTGGCAAGCAGGAATTGGGGCGGCTATCCATTTCCGAACACTATTGCCGACCGCTTTGCCCAGAAGTTCGCAAAGTTTCACGGGGCCAAGTACGGCGTTGCCGTTTCGAACGGAACGGTCGCTATCCAGGTGGCATTGAAAGCTGCCGGCATTAAACCGGGCGACGAAGTGATTGTTCCCGCCTATACATGGGAAGGAACGGTTGGACCGGTGCTGCTGCTGAACGCGGTGCCCGTTTTCGTCGACGTGGATCCCGGCACGTACTGCCTGGATGTTCGGCAGATTGAATCGGCGCTCACCGAAAAAACGTGCGCCATCCTGCCTGTCCACCTGGCCATGAGCTTTGCCGACATGGATGCCATCATGGAAATCGCGAGCAAACACAATCTGGTTGTGATTGAAGATTGCGCGCATGCACACGGCGGCAAGTGGCGGAATAAAGGTGCGGGAGCCACTGGGGATTTCGGATGTTTCAGCTTCCAGTCAAGCAAGCTGATGACGTCAGGCGAGGGCGGAGGCGTGATTACCAGCAATCTGGAATTTTTCGAGCGGGCGCAGTCCTATGTGAACTGTGGACGGGCCAGCGCCACAGACCAGTTTGGCCAGCGATTGATCGGCTTTAATCACCGCATCACGGAACTGCAGGCGGCCATCCTTGAAGCGCAGCTTGAGCGCCTTCCGAAGCAGGCTGAAAAGCGCCAGGCAAACATGACATACCTTGAAAAGCGCCTCCGCAAAATTCCGGGCTTTGACTTCCTCAAACACGACAAGCGCAACACACGCGTGGCGGCCTATCAGTATGTCTTCAAATACTCCGCGGACGCGCGTGGTGGCACGCCGCGTGCGGCTTTTCTGGGCGCTCTGGAACTGGAAGGAATTCCCTGCGACGGATTGTTTTATGAACCGGTGTACAAAAGGGCGCTGTTTCCGCTGGACCCGAACGATTTTCCAGCACTCTCCTGGGGACGCGAGGAACCGCTGAATCCCAAAACGAAATATCATTGTCCGGTTTCCGAACGCGCCGCCTATGAAGAATCCATCTGGCTGCCGCACCACCTGTTCCTGGGCAGCCGCAAGGACGTGGACGACATTGCCGACGCGGTGGAAAAGGTGTGCGCCAACCTGGATGAATTGCGCGGCCTGAAGCATCCGGCCATTGAAAAGGGAGCTATGAGCCGTGTGGAACGGCCGCGAATCGAAAAGCGCCAGTACTAACCGGATTTTGCACCATTCATTTCGGTCCGGCGGCGTCAGGTGAGTCGAAGTTTGCGCGTTTTCGTAACCCAACTATTCTCTTGCCGGGTAGAACGGGAAAACTGCTCCTCTGCGAGAGCCTGCTAATCTTCCGCAAGCATTTGCCCTTTTAGGTCTCACTTCGCAACTGGCTCAGGCGTGGGTTAAAGTAATCTACATGGCATGGGTGCGCTGAACTGTAGCCACCAGCGCCATTACGAAAATAGAGCAGCTTTTGGGGATTGCGCACGCTTGCTCCGTTCCGCCGCTCGACGGCATGATTGATCCGGCTGCCATGAGCATGGCCTTAAAAAGATCTGTGGTTTCCCTTGCCGTTTGGTTCCTGTGCGCCGGACCTGCCGTGCCCACGCGGGGCATCACGGCATCGTCCAGTGGCGATGACCCCGGCCAGCGCTTGTATCAGCAGGGCCTGGATGCCGTCCAAAATAAAAATCTGACGGGTGCAATTCTCGATTTCAGGCGTGCTCTCCAATACCTCCCCAAATCCCCTGACGTCCACAATTCTCTGGGCTCGGCATACCTGGGAACAGGTGATGTCAATCGCGCGGCAATTGAATTCCGCAAAGCCATCGCCCTGAGGCCGGATTTTGCCGAAGCCTATTTCAACATGGCCGCGGCTCTCGGTCACCGGGATGACTTGATCGGCGCCGAAACTTTTTACCGATATGCCGTAAGCTTGCGCCCCCAGTGGGCGGAAGCCCATTTCCATTTGGGAACAACTCTGTGGCTTGAACAGAAGTACCCGGAGGCGATAACTCAGTTGCAGAAGTCCGCGGACCTTGACAGCCATTTTGCCAACAAAGCGGCGGCAACCATCGCCGCCATCCACGGTGAGCAGGACGCCCAAAGTGGAAACCTCGATGCTGCCATTCAGGAGTTTCGAACTGCGATTCAAAAATCGCCCGAACTGGCCCGTGCTCACTACGGCCTTGCCAAAGCTCTGCGCGCCAAGGGAGATTTGCAGCAAGCCACGGCGGAATTTGCCAAGGCTCACGAACTCGACCCCAGCCTCGGGGTGCCCAAAAGCTGAATTTCTTTCGAGCTGTCGTTGCACCCCCGGAGGAATCCCACCATTCTTTTGTACCCGTTCGGAAAATCCCGTCATCTAACACTCTGGATTTGTTTCGACCCCATGGCCATGTGGCGATCTTGCGAAAAACCCTGGCATGCGTGAGAATGCCTTCCTGAAGAAATGCCCGAACCTTGGTTGACCGGTAAAAAGGTAAATGGGTATGATGGCTTCACGACCGTTGTGACAATTGGAGTGGTTATGAGCTGCGATAAGGGAAGCTTGCCTGAGCCGCTGCCCATCCAGACTGCAAGCGGACCGCTGAAGTTCCAGATGCTGCTGGCCAGTGATCCTCGCTTGCTTCCAGTCGTGCGAAGCACGGTCTCGGAACTTGCAGCGGCCCTCGGCTTTGGAGAGGAAGAATGCCGGAGCATCACGCTCGCCGTGGATGAAGCCCTGAGCAATGTGATTCGCCACGCTTACCGCAACGAGTGCAATCACGAAATCGAACTCAATTGCCAGGCGCAGGCGGATTCACTGGAATTTACCTTTGTCGACCGTGGTGAGCCGGCAGACCCTGCCCGAATCTGCGCCCAGCCTCTCGATGAAGTTGCGCTCGGAGGCCGCGGCACACACCTGATCCGCCAGATCATGGATGAGGTGAAATATGAGCGGCAGAATGATCACAACCGGTTGTGCCTGAAAAAATACATGCCAGGCGTGAGAAAAAAGGGCTGAACCGACGCGAAATAGAATCATAAGGAATCCCGATGAAAGCCGCAACCCGCATGCAGTCCGGAAGCACCATCGTGGACGTCAGTGGCGATATTGACATGGGGACATCGCCCGGCCTGCGCAAGGTGCTGTTGGAATCACTGAAGGCCACGTCGCGCCTGATTGTCAATCTGCGCGAAGTGCGGTATATCGACAGTTCGGGAATTGCCTCGCTGGTTGAGGTCTTGATGAAGGCGCGCAACAGCCAGAAGCACCTGGTGCTTTTCGGACTGAACAAGGCCGTCCAGGACGTTCTGCAACTGACGCGCCTCACCACAATTTTTGAGATTCGGGAAACCGAAGAAGAAGCACTGAAGGTCTGAATGTAAACTGTCCATCTGCCGTTTGCCGCCTTTGCGTGTGGCGGGGCTAAAGTCCGGATTCCATCCTTCGCGGCACAACAGGAGTTGTGGAAATTGAAGACTGCCGAAAAGATCACGGCTTTTCCGGGCCGCATTGGAGGCGCAACCCTGAACGGCCTGGCCTACGTGGGAGGACTGGCCCGGCTGGCGGGTGAGTCTGCCTACATCACCATGGTGGGCCCGTTCCGCGGGCGGCGACTACGCCTGCAACGCGCTTTTCACCAGGCAATGGCGGTGGGCGTGGGAGCCATTCCCATTGTTTCCCTCATCACTTTTTTTGTGGGCCTGATCATGGCCTTGCAGAGCGCCTACGAATTAAGGAAGCTTGGCGCAATTCAATTTGTGGCCGACGCCGTGGCCATCTCGATTATCCGGGAAC
>JBJKQZ010000189.1:0-11203 GCA_046704865.1 Terriglobia bacterium | reverse complement strand
ATCCTGACACCTGGCGACAGAAAGGAAGGAATCTTGTCATGAGCAGTGCGCGTCGACAAATGCTTTTAACCATGCTCAAAATCTTTGACCTGCTGGTTATGGCTGCGTCCTTCTTGCTGGCAGCCGTGCCGGTATTATATGAAAGTGGCCTATCCTTTTCGGAATTCTTTTCAATGCGAGTCAAGGTGCAGAATTTCATCCTATTCGTGGGCATGGTATGCGTCTGGCACATCATTTTCGCTTCATTCAATCTCTATGAATCCAGACGGCTGCTTCCCCGGCACTCCGATGTTTTGGACACTCTGAAAGCGACTTGTCTTTGCACGTTTTCCGTCGCAGTGGCGGCAGTCTTGTTCCAAATTCGAATGGTCGATGCGGCTTTCCTTGTCGTCCTCTGGGGTTCAAGCAGCGTGATCGCCATGTCAAGCCGTTTGCTCCTCCGATTCTTCCTCGGATTTGTTCGCAGGCGGGGGATGAATCTGCGCCAGGTATTGATAGCTGGAACCAATCCTCGCGCTCTCGAGTTTGCCTCGAAAATCGAGTCCAGATCCGAACTCGGTTACCGGGTCATCGGGTTTGCGGATGAGGAATGGCATGGGAGTAAAATCTTTCGGCAGAGCGGAAAGCAAGTGGTTTGCGACCTGCAGGGGTTAGCTGAATTCGTTCGCAACAATGTGGTCGATGAAATCGTCATCGCATTGCCCCTGAGGTCTTTCTATGGACGTGCCTCTCAGATTGCCGTGCTGTGCGAAAAACAGGGTATCATCCTGCGGTTTCTTCCCAGAATTTTTGACTTATACAAGGCCCGTTCAACGTCTGAAGAATTGGCGGGAGATCCTTTGCTGACACTCTCTACGGGTCCGCTCGATGGGTGGCCGGTTTTCATCAAGCGTGGTCTGGACCTGGCAGTCTCTTCTGCCCTGCTGATTTTCTTGTCTCCCCTCTTCCTGATAACAGCGGCGTTGATCAAGCTGACCTCCCCGGGGCCCGTGTTCTTTCGCCAGGAGAGGATGGGGCTGAATAAGCGTTATTTCTGGATATACAAGTTTCGGACTATGGTCATCGACGCTGAGAAAAAGATGGCTGAATTGGAAAAGCTCAACGAGGTTAGCGGGCCGGTTTTCAAGATCAAGAATGATCCACGTCTGATTCCTGTCGGTAAGTTTTTGCGCAGCACGAGCATTGATGAACTGCCCCAATTGTTGAATGTGGTTAAAGGCGACATGAGCCTCGTCGGCCCCAGGCCTTTGCCGCTCCGGGACTGCAAAGGCTTCGATCAGGACTGGCATCGGCGGCGATTCAGTGTCCGGCGTGGAATCACCTGTCTCTGGCAGGTCAATGGCCGAAGTTCCATCCCCTTCGAAAAATGGATGGAATTGGACATGCAATATATCGACGAGTGGTCACTGTGGCTCGACCTTAAGATTCTTGCTGGAACTATTCCTGCAGTTCTTAAAGGTTCCGGTGCGGCATGAACTGCCGCGATGCGGCGCGAACGGCCCTTTCAGCAATTCTTATGACGAACCGACGCAAATGACATTGCTGGCTTCAAGGAGTGCATCGTTCAGATCTCCTTCCACGGGTTGGAAAGGCAATCATAATGGGTTCAGCAAATTTCGATACAGAAGAGATAACGAGAGACGAGCATCAGAGATTTGTGGATACGTTTTTCCATGATCACTCTTCTTACTGGAGAGTCGTTTATCATGCGGACACGCTAAGGGCTTTTATCTATCGTGAGCGGCGGTCAGTAGTGCTTTCAATGGTCGACAAACTCCGATTACCTGAAAGTTCGCACGTCCTGGAGGTGGGCTGTGGTGCGGGGTCAACCAGCGTAGCCCTCGCAAGAAGGGGTTACAAAGTGACCGCAGTCGATACGGTTGACGACATGATTCACCTTACTCGCCAGGCGGTTGATAGGGCTGGGCTAGGTACAAGTGTAGAGACGACATCGGCCGATATCTGTCAGCTGAGCTTTCCCGAGCAGCAGTTCGACCTGGTTCTTGCAGTAGGCGTGATCCCCTGGCTCGAGCAACCAGGAAATGCAATATCGGAATTGTATCGCGTTGTCAAGCGCGGCGGTTACGTCATTCTCACGGCCGCCAACACGTGGTGCCTTAGTCAAATCCTTGACCCGCTGTGCTTTCCGGGGCTGCGACCTATGCGGTGGCAGATTGCAAATATCCTTGAAAATTTGAACATCAGAAAGCGCGCGAAGCCGCGTTTACACTGGCATTCAATAAAGGAAATCGATGGCCTCCTTCGCCGCTCTGGGTTTCAAAAGCTGGCGGGAAGGACTCTGGGATTTGGGCCCTTCACTTTATTCGGGCACAAATTGTTGCCGGAGCCGGCCGGAGTCAAAGTCCACCACAAAATTCAATCCCTGGCGGACCGGCAACTTCCAGGGATTCGATCCTTCGGCGTGGGGTATATCGTCTGTGCACAAAAATCTTAGTTTTTCTGAAGAGCAATTCCAAACAAGAGTGAGACCAATGCAAACACGCAAAATGTCTGGAGTTTTGTCGCCGGAAAGAGTGCATACCGCTGATTACTTAAAGCTTCTGGGAGTGCCCACTCTCGCGGCCATGACCAGCCCGTTCGATCCAGGGTATGACCCTGCAACGGTCGCAAGCCATCTCGAGCAGAGCTCTCATTTGATCTCAATCCTCAAGATATCCATGGCCTGCTGGCTGGTGGCCAGAGAGAGCGCTACGCGAGAGAAAGTGGCGTCCGCCAAACGTTACAAGGTCCAAACCGTAACCGGTGGCGGCCCCTTTGAAGTGGCTGTCGAGCAGGGCGTCCTTCCCGAGTATCTGGATCTCTGTGCAGATATCGGAGTGAATCGCATTGAGTGCGGCGAAGGCTTTACTGAAATGAAGCTTGTGCCTCGTGAAGTGATCCGAATGGCTGCGCTAAGGGGCCTGGACGTTCAATTTGAACTGGGCAAGAAACATACGGGACCCTTCGAGGAAAGTACGGTTGACGAGTTAATTGAACAGGGCAAACGGTGGCTCGACAGCGGCGCGTTACAGCTTGTTGTGGAAGCCAGAGAAAGCGCCTGTGACGTTGGACTCTTTGACGGGTCCGGAGGGTTCAACGCCCGGTTTGCAGACCGTTTCGCTTCAGCATTTGGACTGAAACAGGTAATGTTCGAAGCTCCCAATAAACCCAGCCAGTTTGCATTGCTGAACCATTTTGGGCATGAAGTCCACCTTTGCAATGTACGCCTGGAAGAAGTCCTGCGAGTGGAAATATACAGGCGGGGCCTCCATTCAGACGCCTTTTCAGAGGAAAAACTTCGGCCGGCGCGCAGAGTATAACTCTCCTAAACAATCCAGTTCAGATCCCAATGCAAAAACAAGTGATCATCGATTGCTTTCCTGAAAGCGCAGAGAATTACGGCCACGGTTACGCGATCGTCGCCGTTGACGTGATTCGGGCCACAACATCGGCCATTACAATTGCAAAGGGTGGGGGGCATTGCTTTCCAGTCCCCTCGGTTGAGGCTGCTTTTAAACTAAGTCGAAGGCTGCGCAATCCCCTGCTGGCTGGAGAAATTGGAGGAGAATTGGCGCCCGGCTTTGAGATCAACAACAGCCCTGTGGAGCTTGCCAGCCGGGACCTTGTTGCACGGCCAGTCATCCTTCTTTCTTCATCCGGAACCCGGCTGATCTGCCAGGCAAAGGGATGCGACGCAGTTTACCTGGCCTGCTTTAGAAATTATGGCTGCGTGGCGCGCCTGATTGCGGCCAGCCATTCACGGGTAGCCGTGATTGGAGCGGGAAGCCGCGGCGAGTTCAGAGTGGAAGACCAGATGTGCTGTGCCTGGATCGCAAGGGACTTTGCCGAGATGGGGTACGCTCCGGCCAATCAAATAACACTCGATCTGATCAAGCAATGGGCCACTCTGCCTCCTGAGGCTGCGGCAACAGGCAAGAGCGCTGATTACCTCAGGCGAAGCGGCCAGACCAAAGACCTGGAATTCGTTCTCGGCCACATTAACGATCTTCGCGAAGCCTACGTCATGCAAGGTGGAAAGGTTGTGGTTTCACCCTCTGACGAAATAGACAGTTTTTTTGCTCGCAATTCCGTCAGGAATACGATTACGGGGACGAGCACCGCATGAGAAACCAACTTGACACTTCTACGCCGGTTGTCGTGCTCAGGTCAGAAAGCCATGGTGGTCTAAACATCATGAGGAGCCTGGGGCGGTTGGGCGTTCCCGTACACAACGTCGATCCCAACCCGCAGGCGCCGGCGTTCCAGTCCCGGTATTGTAGTGGACGGTTCCTCTGGGACATCGAGCATCGCACTTCGGAAGAATCCCTCAATTATCTGTCCGACGTCCGCAGGAAGATAGGTCGCCGAAGCATCCTGATCCCCACAACCGACCGGACCGCTCGGTTTGTTGCAGCCCATGCAGACGAACTTGCAGGAGATTTTCTTTTTCCACGGCAGCCGTCTGGGCTTGTAGATACTCTCGCCGACAAAAAGCAAATGTTCTTTCTGGCCCGTCAGCACAATATTCCAACTGCGGAAGCCGCTTTTCCCAGTACGCGAAAGGATGTTCTGGTTTTTCTGGACAAGGCCCGGTTCCCGGTCATGCTCAAAGGAATCGACGGACAACAGCTGCAGGAACGCGTCGGGAAAAAGATGTTCATCATCCGATCAAAAGATGAATTGCTCGAAATCTACGACGCCGCCGAAGACCCTGGGAATCCGAATCTGATGCTGCAGGAATATATTCCCGGCGGGGATGACACCGTTTGGATGTTCAACGGTTATTTCAATGCGCATTCGGATTGCGTGGTTGGGTTTACGGGCAGGAAGCTGCGCCAATGTCCCATCCATAAAGGGTGCACGAGCCTGGGCATTTGCCTGAGGAACAATAT
This sequence comes from Terriglobia bacterium, assembly GCA_046704865.1. Taxonomy (GTDB): domain Bacteria; phylum Acidobacteriota; class Terriglobia; order UBA7540; family UBA7540; genus SCRD01. Next base: position 6,311 of record JBJKQZ010000189.1, on the reverse strand, counting down.
TGTCGAGGAAACGACCGTGCGGTTTATGAAGGCGGTCGGCTATCGGGGGACGCTCGACATCGGATATCGCTACGACGAACGGGATGATCAGTATAAGGTCCTCGACGTTAATCCCCGGATTGGAGCCACGTTTCGTCTGTTTGTTGGTGAAAATGGCGTAGATGTGGCCCGCGCTCTATATCTTGATCTGACGGACCAGGAGGTTATTCCTTCTCCTGCAAAAGAAGGACGAAAGTGGATCGTTGAAGATCTCGATCTAGTCTCTTCGTATCGCTACCGTCGTGAGGGAACATTGCGCTTTGGAGAGTGGCTCCGGTCATTTCGAGGAATCGATGAAGCGGCCTTCATGTGCTGCGACGACCCGCTTCCTATCCTTCCTATGCTCGTTGGCCGTGCGAAAGAATTTCACCGCCGCCTCTTCGGTGCCCGGCTTGCTGCATTCCGCCGCACGGGCCGCAGCTTGAGCCGGCCTGTTCAAACTTTTCCCGAAGCGGAATTGACCTCACAAAAACCAGTATTCGATTCGTTTAACCGGAAATCAAATTTGCAATAGTGAATGATCAGAGTTTCCTCCAATAATTCCTTTACACAGATGGTGATAGTTTGAACACGCCCCTGAATGAACTGGTGGTTCCGCAGGCACCGGGAGTTCGTGCCGTACCGAAGCAGAGAACGCTCTGGTCAAGCGCCCGAACATGGTCAACCAGAGGAACCCTTGCCCTGCTTGATCAAGGGCTGATATCGGGAGCAAATTTCCTGATCGGTATCCTCCTGGCGCGCCACCTTGCTGACAATCAGTACGGTGCGTACGCTCTGGCGTTTGAAGTCTTTCTCTTTCTCTCTGTGGCGTACGGTGCCCTCATCCTTGAACCTCTGAGCGTCTTCGGCTCTTCTACCTACAAGGATTCAAACCGTGAATATATCGGAGCGCTGCTCAAGGTCCATGGTGTGATAGCCGTTGCAATCTTTGTAGTCCTTGGAACGTGCGCATGGGGCCTGCATGTGATTTCGCCGGGAGGCAGCATGGCCCCGGCCCTGATGGGAGTCGCAATTGCATCGCCTTGTATGCTGCTGTTCGGGCTGGCCCGCCGGGGCTTTTACGTCAAGCTTTCACCCCGCCAGGCTGCGGTCGGGGCGTTGGTTTATTTCACTATTGTCATCGGCGGTCTTGCAGTCGCTTACTACCACGACGTTATTTCTCCCTTTGTGGCATTCGCACTGATGGGGGCAGGGGCTGCTGTTACCGCGCCGATTATGCTGATAAGGCTGAGAGTTTCCCTGAACCTCAGGCATGGCGTTTTGAAAATTACTGAAGTGGTACACCGCCACTGGGGATATGGCAAGTGGGCTCTCGGCAGCGCTGTGGCGATATGGTTTTCCGGCGCTATTTTTTATCCCTTGCTCGGCAGCTTCGCTGGCCTGGCAGATGCCGGTGCGTTCAAGGCTCTGACAAACTTTTCCTCGCCCGTTGGCCAGGTTTTCGCGGCTTTGTCGCTCCTTTCGCTCCCTTACGCTGCGCGTATCCAACACGGGAAGAACTCAGGCGATTCCAGTCGCCTGGCTGCAAAGCTCGCTATCATTTATGCCGGCGGAACTTTTATGTATTGGCTGATCATTGTCTTTTTCCGTGGGCCCATTGTGGATCACCTTTACGCGGGAAAGTACCTGGAGATCACGGGGCTTGTGCCGTGGCTGGCGCTGGGGTCGGTGCTCCGGATCTCGGCAACTTCCCAGGCTGTAATCCTGCGGTCGATGCATGCCCCTGCATTAGTTTTTGTTGCCTACGTTGCGGCCAGCATCGTTGCTGTGCTGGTTGGAGTACCGTGCACCTGGGCGTTTGGACTGCAAGGAGCGGTGTTTACCATGGTCCTTTCAAGTGCGGTCGCGTTGGGTGTGGCTTCGCTGATGGTCCGTCGATATAGCTCTAGTGCAAATCAACTGGCAAGCCAGGTCGTCCCTTGAGAAAACCAGGGATGCGCCACGCTTGACCCGTGCGGCAGAATTGAAAAAGCATTACTTTTGTGCGGAATTTAATGCCGTGGCCTTTACAGAGTTTGGCGATCATAATCTGACATTCTTTTGCAGGGCAAGCTCTCATCAAATACCCGCCCATCCCGCTGCAATGCGATTTTTTCAGCGGCAATCGATCTGGATTGGGGCCTCTAATTCACTCCACAACGGCTACCGGAGACCCTGGAAAAGGTTACTTCTGCCAGGCCGATAGTCATTGAGATATTTCGCCAATGCACGGTTCAATGTGGAAGAGACTTAAGGAGCGGGTGAAAATCCGTGGCGTCTCTATCTTTCGATCCAAGTCGATCGCCTTTTGGCCCTTCGCGGATCAGGGTGCAGTCAGTCTTGGAAACTTTCTCACCCAGATCATCCTCGCTCGAAACCTGAGCCAGCACGACTATGGGGTCTTCGGACTGCTTTTTGTTGTGATGTACCTGCTCAATAACTGCCACTCCCCTTTGGTTGCTTATCCACTTTCAGTCCGGGGCGCGGTAGCGGATCTTTCCGGCCTGAGAAAATTATGTACTGTGTCTCTGGTATTGACGGTAGCTCTCGCGATTCCTTGCGCCATTGTGCTGGCGGGCGCGGCCGGCGTGCTCAAAGTGCTCCCTTTGCTGCCCTTTGTGCTTCTCGCGTCAGTCCTGTGGCAGGTGCAGGAGACGATGCGTCGCGGCCTGATGTCTTGGTTGCGTCACAGGGAGGCTTTTTGGGGAGATGCATTGAGTTATATGGGGCAGGCGGTTGTAATTTGGCTTCTGGCAAGCTCAGGGCGTTTGACCCTCATCACGGTTTTCGAGACGATTGCCGTCACATCGGCGGTGTCGGCCCTGATCCAGATGAAGCAGGTTGGCTTGACCCGCATTGGACTGTCTCAGGTTCGCAAAGTCTCAGCGGATTTCTGGCGAGTAGGACGGTGGGCCTTTGGGGCTTCTGCAACGGGAATGGCAGTGAATGCGATTTTCCCATGGGGACTCAATTTCTTTCAAGGTCCGGAAGCCGCCGCTTCGTACCAGGCGGCCAGCAACGTACTCGGGGCCAGCAATCCGGTCGTTTTTGGAGTGAGGAACCTTGTTGTTCCGGCCACCGCAAAGGAAAGAAAAAAGAGGGGAATTCGGGGGGGAGCAAAGCCAGCCATTCGCTTTGGGCTTCAAGGTGCGCTGTTTGTCGCTCCCTACTATGTAGCTCTGCTCATCTGGCCCCATCTTGGGTTGAGCCTCTTCTACGGTCATTCATCAAGTTATTTAACCTTGACCACACCCGTGAGGATTTTTGCCACTGCCTATTTTGCGCGTTATGCATTTATGGCAGTGAGCTCGTTCCTGAACGGGATCGAAGAGTCGCTCTCGGTTTTGCGTGCAGATATTGTGGCGGCCGGCGCTCTCGTGTTTGCGTTGCCCCTCGCCGCCAGATACGGAGTCTCTGGCGCTTCCGCAGGATATCTGGCAGTCAACCTGTTGCGAGCCTTGTGTGCCGTATGGTTTGCAGTGGGGCTGGTGCATCGTGAGAACCGAGGGAAGTCAGGTCTAATGCAAAGGACCCTACAGGTCCGATCAGAGGGAAGAAGCCAATGAAGGTGGTGCAGGAAGTTCTGCCGATGAAAGATGAGGTCCGAAGGCCGCCTCTCGCCTGCAAGCGAAGAATCGCATTGTTGACGAATTACGCCCCTTACCGGGTGTCTCTCTTCCGTGAGCTGGAACGCAGGTGCCGGCGCCTTGATGTTCTGGTTCCTCGCCGGAAGAAGCCAAATCGGCCATGGGAGATGGATTCTCACGGGCTCAACATGGAAATTCAACGGAGTTTTGCTGTACGTCAGATCAGCAGGCACCCACAGGGATTCAATGAGTCCCTGTCTGTAGAAGTCCCGTACGACACGGTTTGGAAACTTCTTCGGACGCGTCCGGATGTGATCATCAGCGGCGAGCTTGGACTCCGAACTGTCCAGGCGCTGGTCTACTCCAGGATGACTCAGCGAACTCCCTGCGTAGTCTGGGCAACGTTGTCAGACCACAGCGAACTTGGCCGGGGACATTTCCGCCGCTTGATTCGGCACCTGGTGCTGCCTTGCGCTGACGCTATTCTGGTGAACGGGGCGGGCGGAGAGCGTTACATCCGTGGATTTGGCGTCCCCGCAAGCAAAATCTTCAAAGTGCCATACACAGTCGACACCCAGCTCTTTGCCGATATCCCGCTTTACAGGGAGCCTGGCGCGGCGCGACGGCTCCTCTTCTCGGGCCAATTGATCGGTCGAAAAGGATTAGTCCCGCTTCTTTCCACGTTGAGTCATTGGGTTTTTGACCACCCCAAGGAGCGGATCGAGTTCTGGCTGGTTGGGGATGGTCCCGACCGGCGGATGGTGGAGGGCCTGTCACTCTCACCCCGTGTGACAGTACGGATGGTGGGAAACGTTCCTTATTGTGAATTGCCTGCTTACTACGCCCAGTGCGGCATATTGGCCTTCCCTACCCTCGCGGATGAATGGGGAGTGGTGGTCAATGAGGCAATGACGTCTGGGATGCCTGTCCTCGGGAGCCTTTACAGCCAGGCTGTCGAGGAACTTGTTGATGATGGGGTCACTGGTTGGACCTTCCGGCCAGACCGGGAAGATGAAATGTATCGCGCCATCGACCGCGCACTCACAGTATCCGAAAGCCAGCTCCTGAATATGCGCGCAATGGCGCGGCAACGCGCAATGGCCCTGACGCCGGAGTATGCTGCCGATGCGATCATGCGGGCGGTCAAGTTCGCTGACCCCGCATGGATGGCCGCCACGAATTGCGAAGATTAATATGAGATCCGCGCTCAATAGCGATTCCAGCATCCAGACGTCCGAGATTGGGAACCCTGTAATGTCCGTTAAATGCGAAAGGCTTTGCCTGGGTAGGACGGAAGATGTTAAAGCCCGAATAGCGAGTGCCCTGTGCGTTGGACAACGTGAAATTGAGATTGACCGCTGCCGATACGGTCCATCCAGGGTTATGGCGCGGTGCACGGGAGACTGGAAGGGAAAGCGGTTCTTTGCAAAGATACTGCTCGCTGATCCTTTCCCTGTTCCTGCTCGTTTTACCGTTCCATGGGAAGTTCCCAACGGAACGCCCCGGCCGACTCGCCCGGTTGGCGATCAGATCGAAATCGAATGGAATATGTCTCTCAAGATGCGCTCGCTTTCAGGAGGAGAGTGTGTGCCGGCGCCTCTGGGAAGGTCTGTCTCAGCCAGGACGATTGTCTGGGAGGAGGCTTACGGCAAGCCCTTGGTATGGTTGGTGAAGCGAACACGCTGGAAGAGATCGATTGGCGCCACGGGTTCCCGAAAAATGTTTGAGGCAGGCGAGTGGTTAAGAAGAGTGCATGAGGCATCGCACCAGCGCGACGAGACGGTTAACATGCTCGATTTAATCGATCGTGCTCGCAATTTTGCCCGGCAAAAGGGACCCCAGATTTCAGACTATGATCGAGTTGTGCCAAAAATTCTGGAAGCGGCCCTGCCAACAGTAGGAAAGGGCTGTTTCGCGGTACCTGTTGCCTTCACCCACGGAGATTTCTGCCTGGCAAATCTCCTTTGGGATGGCCAGGGGGGCAGTCTGGCGGTAATTGACTTTGAGCTTTCCGGGGTCCGGAACACTTACCGGGATCTTTTTGCCCTGGTGAGCAGCCTTCAATCTGCACTCTTGAATCCGTTCATTCCCAAATCGGTCATTCTTGCCTGGGAGCGGTCCTTTTGGCGGGGCTACGGTCCAATATCGTCTCAACTCAAAGATTTTGTCAGAGCTCTGGCGCTGGCCAGGGTTTTGTATCACCATCTTTCCCGTTTCCATAACCGGCGGGAAAGTAAGGGATGGATTTCCCGCGTCAATGCTCAGGCTTTCCGGACCTTCATGGAGCCCAAGGTCATCGCCAATCGCTTGGATCTCCCCCAGTTTCTCAAAGATTTTTCGTGACAAGGCGGCCGGGCCGTTCGGGTGCGAAAGGCCGTAAAGCTGCGCAGGGCATTCGGGACTGTTACAGGAAACCATCTTCCAATAAACATGCCACCGCAAGCTTAGACGTGACAGAGGAGCAGGAACAAATGGATTCCACTTTTATTCGATCTGAATCACCTGAACACCAGGCCACTCGGCCAGTTGTGGAGCCGAACGCTCAGCCTTCAAAGATCAAGATTGTGTTCGTTACTGGAGCAGCCGGAAGGAGCGGAACAACTTTGGTCGCACGGCTCCTTGGAGAAATTGAAGGCTGTGTGAATATCGGCGAGGGTCAATATCTGTTCGACTCAAAGACGCGTCAGGAAGACGCTCCTTGCGGAT
>JBJKQZ010000188.1:0-4382 GCA_046704865.1 Terriglobia bacterium | reverse complement strand
GGCTGGCCTGGATGATGAAGCCCAGGTCTTTCCATGTCTTCCCGTTGTCCTTTGACATGATCCAGCCAATCCGCGGGGCAGTCGGAAGGTGGCCGTTGGAAAAACAGACTGTATCCGGTTCGTAATGGTATGCGCCGTAAAGAGTGCCGTCAGGGTCCTTGTAAGTGGCTTCAATCCAGATATCCAGATTGTCGTCCAGCCCGTTAAACCGCGACAGCAAACCATTGCCAAGGTGCGTAAGATCCGGACCCGAAAGCCGATAAGGATGCGCGTAGGAATTGAACAGATAAACTGTGTTGCCATCCCAATGAACCGGGCTGTTTGAGTCCACGGCGTGCAGAATTTTGCGCTCGGGAACCACGACGCCGGGCATCTGGATCAGCGGAGCAGTCTTCAACACGACCGAAGGCAACTGTGCGTCTTCCGACGGGCTGGATCCGGCAGCAGGAGTACTGGCTACCCTGGGAATATAACCCATGCCACCTAGTAAGACCGCACTCATCAATACTCCGACCGCAGTAAAAAGATATCTGCGCATAATGGGCCTCACGGGAAGTCTGATTGAGTCTCCTGAAGATTTTACTTCTTATCACTCCGAACACCGTGCCAGAAAGGGACCCGTCGGCATTTAAAACCAGAATTCCTCATCTCGCATCGACTGTTGGAGCAATGGAAATCATAACTGTTTTTGGGCAGGACCTTCACATTTGAGACGCGCCATCCCGCCACGTTTTCGCGGGCCTACGGTGCTTTCTCGCCGGGTTTCAAAAAGGTGATCACCAATCGCGAAATGCCTGCCATAAAGAACCGGCCTGTCCTGCCGCACAACTTGTCCGACTGGCCCTTTTCCGTTCCAATCACTTCCGGGTACCAGCCATTGTTCGTGGCATCAGGAACATTCGAAGTATCACCCCCGATTGCCTCTTTGATCTGGGCAGGATCGAGAATCCTGACCGGTTTGCTCCAACCGACAACATCGCCAATATGCCGGTTATAACTGACGTAAACGCCGTCTCCGTCAAGGTGCGTATTAATCGCATGGTTCAGAAACATTACGTACATATTCAGGTACGTATTCCAGTGTATGGAGGGTCCCCATAACATCGACCCATCCTTGTGCGTATAATCCCTGGACGCAGGAAAGACTGGGGTCAATTTACCCCAGATGGCAGGCTGGTTCCATCCTCCCTTGTACCACATCTTTACTTTACCTGATGGGTTGTTCCGGTCGGTGTATCGCATCCGTGCAGCCCAAACACCCTGCTGCTTAAAGTCCGGATCGTAGCTTGTCCCATAGAAGTAAATGTATTCCTTCTTTTTGTCGGGATAAAAGACAAAGTCCCCACGCCCTCCCACATCAAATGGACTTGCCGTCTGGCAATTGATTGCACAGGGACTCGCCATAATGACAAAGCCGAGGTCTTTCCAGGTTTTCCCGTTGTCTCCTGATCTCAGCCACCCGATCTTGGGCGCCGTCGGCAGGTGCTTGTCAGCAAAACAGACGCCATCGGGCTCGTGATGATAGGCTCCCCATAGCGTTCCATCGCTGTCTTTATATGTTGCCTCGATCCACATAAAGAGGTGGTCGTCAATATGCCCTAGGTGAACCTCGGACTTATTGCCCAGGTGCTCGATATCCGGACCTGAAAAGCGGAAAGGATGCAGAAAGGAATTGAATAAATAAACAGTATCGCCATCCCAATGCACGGGACTGTTCGAGTCAACCGCGTGCGTATAGCGGTACATCGTTACACCTGGCATCTGGATCAGCGGCGCTGGGCGCAGCACAACCGATGGCAGTTGCTCATTCGAACCTGAGCGCGCCGGCTTCGCCTTCTTTGCAAAACCCACATGGTCCGACCTTAAGCTGAGCATCATGGCAAGCACTGCCAGGACAATGGTCAAAGATTTGGTTGGTGTTTTCATAGAGTCCCCTGATTTTTAGACTTGCAAAATCATTAATCCTGTTCTGCAAGAAGTCTTTGAGGTTGGCTCTCGCCTAAGGCAAAGACCACGAAATGAAAAAGTGTAACCAGCAATCCGTTGCCTGCCTGTATCATCCGGAACGGGAGCACCTTCTGCCGTCCTGACCCCGAACGTTTTGATTCCTAGTTCTGCTTTTCCCGTCCAGCCAGAGATTGCCTGTAAAGGTCCACAAGCTGGTCGGGCCTTACTGCAACGTAGTCCGGGCCCAGGCCTTCGGCGATCTGGGTTAGCATTCCCATCTGCCGAAGCCAGTTGTTAACTCCAACATGCAGAAATGCAGGCCTGTAGGATGGCGTCCATTTCTTGATTTCTGCAATCACATTGCGCTCGGTTTCCCTCTGCGAGGAAGTCGTAAAGTCCATGTTTTCAGATAGCCACGAGGCCAACCCCAAAACATCACGGAAGACAGGGACCCCTGCAATCTCTGTAACGATGTTGTCCAGCGTCGTCTCGTCACTCCTGACGTAATTGGCGAAAATACCCTTGATTCCTTTCTCGCCGGCAAACAGCTTCAACAACGGAGCAGGCATCTCGTTCCCTGTACTCATCACGGTGGCATCAATCCTTTGACGGTAACTGGACGATAGCTGCTGGTATTCCTGCAGGATTTTGGGCCGCTGCCCGGATGGATATCCCTTGGCGTACCACTCCTCCCATATATAGCCAACACCTGTTAATGCATTCACAAAGCAGTCCCCTGGTCCGGCATGCTTGTAATAATAATCGGCGATGTCGGGCATCAGGTCGGAAACCGTTGTGCCAAGTTGCCAACCCAGCGGAACCTTCCCGTGGTCGGGATCGTCGAAAAGCTGGCGGTAGTAATAGCGGATGAAATTCATCCCATCGCCGTCGGATCGGATGAAGGTGCAGTAAACTTTGTCGCGCCGCAGTTTGACCGGTGGAACCGTCTGGGAGAGGGTGGCAGTTGTGCCTGAATGCACCGATAGATTGCCGACCGCCGGTGAATATCCGTCAAAAGCCGTGCAAACCTCGAATTTTGCACACTCGCTGGCCAAACGGATTCCTGGGTCTTCGCCAATTCCGCTCTCTTTGTTCCCACCTGTCGGCCAGCCGAGACATGGGATATTCGGAGGCCATTTCATCAAGACCTCTCGCGCAAATTCCTTTTCTTCTACGGGAGCGGCCGCCGGATTCTTCGTTACGTCTTGTGGTCCCGCAATCCAAAATGTCGGAATCTTGAATTCGACCAGATAATCCCGCAATGCAACCTGCGCGGGATCAAGGATAGTAATTGCCTGGCGCGAAAGGCTGCCGTCGAGTCCCTTAAAGGCCCACCGGTACGCATCAATGTCTTTCTTCCAGTGCATCTTTCGCAGGTCAAGCCCCTGCTTGAGGTCACCCGATGCACCTCCAGTTGGCAGGTTGAATTGCTGGAATGCGGCAGGGGTGGCCACCAGGCCATCGTAGGCACCTGCCAGCATTGTAGCAACATTGATACTGGCAGGAATGGCCGGGTCCGTTACAAACATACATGAAACCTGCGGAAGGAACCGATCGAAGACTTGCGTCGCATTCAACCATTCAACCGTTTCCACGTCACCGCGCATGTGCAGCCAGTCCAGCCAGAGCTCGTCATAGCGGTCATGAATCAAAAAGAGCTGAGGTTGATGACGATTGACGATCCCCTGCAGGCAACTAAGGGTCAACCGCATGTCCCATCCGAAAGAGGTCAGGTCTTCAAGACGCGTCGTAACAATGGTTTTGGCGGGTACCCGTGACTTTGGGCAGACATGCAATGGAAATTGTTCCCCACCTCTGGTGTTCGATAACGTCCAAAGCCCACCCATTACAAGAGCGGAAGCCTGCATGAATTCACGTCGGGTTACTAATGGCTTTTCGTTTCTCATGGGGGCTGATGCGACCCATTTGTAGCGTGATCAAGCGGATCGTGGAGAAATTGAGCCAGGAGCCAAGGGCTGGATGCCCGGTTATGCAGCCAACCACGCTTCAAACTGCCCGGGCATCTTTCGCCCCCGCGAGTCGCGCGGTCGCAAAGAGATCAATCTTTCGCCTTACCCCTCTGCGTACCGCATTCTTTTGCCGTAACCAACATGGTATCGATCCTCCGCATGCGGCCCTCACCACATGAATTTCAGGGAAAATTGCATCGCGCGAGGGTCAGTTGCCACGTTGGTAATCTGACCGAACTGGCAACCGAACACGTGAGTGGCATCGGTGTTTCCATTGGGATATGGGGGTAAGCACCAGAAATTATTGGGCACGCCCAGGTTCTGATGGTTCAAGGCATTGAACACGTCCCACTCGAACGACAAGTAGCGCTGCTCACTGAAATGGAAGTCTTTCGCGAGAGACATATCTGCGTTCCAGAAGCCTGGTACGCGCCCTGAAGGCGGGCGTAACCCGCTGCTCCCGAA
>JBJKQZ010000187.1:0-4949 GCA_046704865.1 Terriglobia bacterium | reverse complement strand
CGGAGTTACAAATCCGAGTCTTGTGGGCATTTACGCAGCCCGCAATTCTTCCGGAGCAGGGGCGCAGGGCATCAATGTTGACTTTTGCAATTTCAACATGCCCATACATACCAGCGGAACAACCTATTCATTTGGACTTTATCTTTACGGTAGCGAAATCGATTATGACGTTGATGACTGGATTACCGCCGATTATCCGCTCGTCGTTACTTCAGAAAACGCGTTCAACGTTCACAGTGCTTTCGTCACGGAAGCAACCGGCAAAGTCTCAAACGTGGGCTCATACTTCAACGACATGGAGCTGGACTCAGGAGGGCTGGGCCCTGCAGCCTACTTCAATGGCACGCAGAATATGACCCTGACCGGACATTCGTTCAACTATTCGGGAAGTTCGACATATTCATCCAGTCTGTACCAGTACGCCCTTGAAATAGTGAACGGTAACCTTTCTTTGTATGTGAACTGGCGGCAGGAGCTCTATCCTGGATTCGCATATATCACCGAGAGCTTGTTCAACAGCGTCCTGATGGGTAATGATTCCCCGGGGCCTGATCCCATTACCCATGCCGTCGAGTTCGGCGACGCGGCAAGCAGCATTACACTGGACAGGTTCGATATCGTGGATGAATACCCATCGCCATCGACAAATTACTATTACGATGCGACATCAGGAAGTCCCACAGGGGTGGCAGTATTAGACTCAGACTACTTCTATTGTGGCAACGAGTCCAACTGCGCAAACATCCCAGTAGGGACTTATCAGCCAGGTGGCTGGTCACTATACCAGGCAGACATCCATTACACCGGAAGCAATACCAATATGTACCCTGTTTTCAAGTCAACAGGATCAGGCATCATAAGCAGGTTCCCTAACAGCACCGCAACGATCGGCTTCGGCGCTGGTGCACCGTCAGGAACCTGCACGACGCCGTCGCTCTATCTAAGGACTGACGGCGGCAGCGGTTCAACGCTCTACGTCTGTGAAAACAGCGCCTGGGCGGCAAAATGATGCGCGCATACGCCGGGCCTGTGGATCAAATGCACGGCAGAAGGCCTTTCAGCATAGCGGAATTTCCGTGATATATTGGCTGCGGTTCGATAGATGCCATGTCGCCAAATCCCTCAAGTCCGGACCAGCCCCTGCCAGAATCATTGGCCGTGATTCCGGGGGTTCGATGGTATCATCTCTCAGACCCGTCTTCTCCCGCGCTGGACCAGATGGCCGCTCAATTTGGAATTCATCCTCTGCAGGTTGAGGATTGCCGCAACCGTCATCAGACCGCCCGCGTGGAGGAACACGACCAGTACACCTTTATTGTCATCAAATCGCTTGCCGGGGTTCCGGGAGATAAGCACACCGGCCGCGGTTCTGCAACGTCCAGCGCGGGCCCAAGCGCGCCAGCCGATATACCGGATCCCGGCTCTGCTTCTAAGCCCAGCGCATCTGATCCCACTGCTCCAGTTGCCGGGCGCTTGAAGTTTGAAGACCTCGACATTTTCCTTGGCGCTGATTACGTTTTTACGGTGAGCGGCGGTGAATCGGCTCTGGTCTCAGCGGTATTTGCGCGAGCGCAAACTGAGCCTGCACTGCACAACCCGGCGCGGATTGCCCACGCCCTGATTGATTTTGGCGTGGATCATTACCTGCCGGCCCTCGACCGTCTCGGTGACTTTATCAACCGTCTCGAGGACCGGGTAATTCGCGACCCGACGACTCCCACACTGCGAGAGATTTTTCGCCTGAAGCGCGTCTTGCTGGAATTCCGCCGCGTCGCGACATCCATGCGCGAAGTGGTCAACAGTCTCATCCGACGGTACGACATTCCGCATCCGGGCCCACGGGCCGCAGTCGAACGCGATCTTCGATTCTACTATCGGGACGTCTACGAACACGTTGTCCGGGTGGTTGACTTTATTGAAACTTATCGGGACTTACTGACCGGATCGCTTGATATATACCTTTCCGCAGTAGCGAACCGCACCAATGAAGTGATGAAGATACTCACTTTGTGGGGGACGATTGCGATGCCCCTGCTTGTCCTGACCAGCTTTTATGGCATGAACATCAAGCTGCCGCTTGAGAGCGAGCCTTATGCACTGATCCCGGTCGGGCTGATCATGGTAGCCACAACCGTCATCGTATTCATCTATATCCGTCGGAAGCATTGGATGTAAAAAGAGAAACCTTGGGGTAAAATTTCATAATCGACTCAGATAATTCTACAGAATTGACGAAGAAGGAAATAGGTAAAGAAGATGGAAGTGGGTTTTAGAACCTCAATGCGGCGCAGCACCCGAGTTCAGGTACGCATTCCGGTTTCCGTCACGGGAACTCTTCCTGGCGGGGAACTTTTTACCGAACAGACCTACGTGCTGGCTGTCAGCAAGTTTGGAGCAAGGCTCCAGTGCAGCTATCCTCTTACACCGGGTATGGAGGTTCGAGTAAAACCCAGGGCGGGGAATTCGGACGCACTCTTCCAGGTTGTATGGTCCGGGGGGAAAATCGACTCCGGGGAAGTCGGCATCCAATATGTAAAAGCCGCAAACCTCTTCGGCGTGGCCTTTCCCGACTAAGTGTAAAATTGCGGTCGTGGACTTTGTGTTACGCTACCACCTTTGAACCTCTTTTAAGTCCGCTGGCATCTCCACTGAATTAGCATTAAAATTCCCCCTGTGGCCAGAGTTTCCACAGCAGCGCGCCCGATCAGTCGCATCACAAAGGTGGTAATACTTGTATTGGTGTTCGGCGCGACCGTAACCCCGCTTATCGCGCTGGCGGCTCAAGGCCAGAACCCTCCACCCCAGGACATCTCTTTTTCCGTCAATGGAACCATTACGGAACAATCCCCCGGCAAGCTGACTGTGGACAGCGGACAGGCCATGCTGTTCACTGTCAAATATGATTCCACAACGCAGATTCAGCATGAAGACGGAAGTGCCGGCAAGGCTTCGGATCTTCGCGTGGGAGTAAAGATTCTGGCCAAAGGCACACTGACAGAGGCGGGCGACGTGATTGCAAAGACGATTACGATTGAGTCCGGCTCAAAAACTCCCCAGAAATAGACAATGGCCGCGTTTATCGGGGTAACTTTTCCCAGAAGGGGAACGGTATTCCCTTTTTCTTACGAAGGGCTTCGCCATAGATAAATCCGGCTGACACTACATCCCACACTGCAATTCCGCAGGACTTAAAGACCGTGATTTCTTCGCTTGATTTCCGGGAGGACTTATTTCCGCCCACAAGGGTTTTCAATTCCACAACGTCATCCCAGCTTCGGCCCGCCGCAGGAAGTCCCTGGATCAAATCGCCCGCTTCTCCTCGTGCCTGGTCAACAGAGTCGACGGCGATTATCGCCGCCTGGCTGAGAATGGCGTCGTCCATTTCCCGGCGATTGGACATATTTGCCCCAATCGCGTTCACATGGGTCCCCGGGCGAAGCCATTCCCCCTTGACGACAGGTTCTTGCGAGGTTGTCGCGGCAATCACGATATCGCCGAAACGTGCAGCCTCTTCGGCGCTTGCCGCAGGCTCAATCGGAAATCCAAGGTACTCGGTCATTTCCTTGCAGAACTGAATACGATGCGGTTCGTTCCTTGCGAAAACACGGGCGGTGCGGATCTTGCGCACATTGGCAACAGCCTCCAGTTGCGTGCGCGCCTGCCGGCCGGCGCCAATCAATCCCACAGCGGAGGCGTCCGTCCGCGCCATGTATTGGGTTGCCACTCCGCTGGCAGCCCCTGTGCGGATGCGCCCCAGGTGATCTGCTTCAATAATCGCGAGCATCTCTCCTGTTCTTGCGTCGAAGAGAAGAACAAGGAATCTGGCCGCGCCGGAGGTAATGGTATAAATCTTCATTCCGGCGATGTGATCATCTGCCAGCGCGGCAGCCATGTAGTGAAGCGAGAAGCCGGGCTGGAAAAGCCGCTGGCGGGACTCATTTACGGCGGTGCCGTGGTTCTGAGCTGCAAGACTTGCTTCCACGCGCTCAAGTGCCCGTTTCATTGGAAAAAGATCCTGAACATCTTGTTCAGAAAGAAAGAGTGCCATCATTTCTCCTTGGATTTAGTACGCCCAGTGAATGATTGCCCACGCTGCCAATACAATTGCCGCGGCCGTCGAATAATAGGGAAAAGCCGTGCGCAAGAAGGGAATTTTGTACAGGAAGGAAGTCTGCCGCCACTTCCTGTTTTGAGCGTCCAACACCGGCAAGACCAGTTCCCACACGACTTCAAGAAATACCCGCTGCGCGGCGGCGCCCAGCTCTTTACAAGCCGCTGAAGGCGTTCCAATATAGCCCATCCGGTTTCCAAGTTGCAAAGGATAGTTCCTGCGTAGGGCCTCAATGAGCCTGAATTTAACGGTCTGCAGGCCTGCGTAGGAGGAAGTCACGAGGTCCGGCCGCAAGAGGAGAACAAGCGACGTTTCCCACATTCCGGCATGGGTGTCTCCGCTTAGCGCTTCCCGCTCGGCCGCAGTGAAAGAACGTCCAAGCACTGCCTCCAGACGATCGCTGTAGTGGCCGCGCATGAACTTCCAAAGTACGGGGCCGCTGACCGAAAACATTCGAACCTTGTACCGTCTTGAGACGCAGGCTGCAGCCTCCTCGAGGGCCACGATATGGCGCGGCCCTCCGTGTCCATTCAGGACCAGTAAATAACGGAAACCGTGGCGGGCCAGTGCCGCACCATAATCAAGTGTCACATTCCTCACCGTACGGGCCCGAGCCAGCAGCGTCCCGGCGCGGTCAAACGCTGAAGCGCCGATGGGAACTGTTGGGCCGATCAATATTGTCCAGCCGGGTTTTGCCTGGAGTATACGGTCTGCAAGCTTATCCAGTATGGAATTAGCGGTAAAAATATCAGTTCCGACCGGGAGATGCGGGCCGTGTTCTTCAAGAGGACTTACTGTGAACAGGACAACCGTGCGGTTGCGGTCAAGAGCTTCAAGT
>JBJKQZ010000186.1:0-4206 GCA_046704865.1 Terriglobia bacterium | reverse complement strand
CGTGCGGGGTGAACTGGAAATACCATTTCAACTTGCCGGTATCAGGATCAAGCGCCAGTACGCAATCGCTGTAAAGATTGTCGCCGGGGCGCTGTGAGCCTTCAAAATCCGGACCTGGGTTTCCCGTCCCCCAGAACAGCGTGTTGGTTTCAGGATCGTACGTGCCCGGCATCCAGGCCGTGGCGCCGCCGTTCTTCCAGATATCACTTTTGCCCCAAGTGCCAAAATTCGCTTCGCCGGGCCCCGGTATGGTCCAGAAGTTCCACACCAGCTTGCCGGTCTCTGCGTCAAAGGCCTCGATTCTGCCGCGCACGCCGGCATCGCCGCCCGCGGGGGCCACAATCACCTTGCCGTTCACAATCAGGGGAGCGCTGGTGGCGCCGTTGGCAGGATTGGCCTTGATGTCGCCAAACTTGACGTCCCAGATTACATTTCCACTGCGGGCATCCAGACACAGGAGGTGAGCGTCGTCGGTTTCCATGTACACCTTCGAGCCCCACACCGCAACGCCGCGGTTGTGGTGTGCGGAAGCATCCTCAATCAGGCCATTGGTAATGGGCCGCGTGTGGCGCCACAGCATGCGTCCGGTGCGAGCGTCGAGCGCATAGGCGTCATTGGCGCTGGTTACGTACATCACGCCGTTGATAACCACCGGCGTCACTTCCAGAAACTGGGAATTGGTTGAATGGAAGACCCACTGCACACGGAGGCGGCCAACGTTGTCACGATTAATCTGCGCGAGGCTGGAGTAACGTTGCCCGGTATAGTCACCGTTGTAAGACGTCCAGTTTGCACCAACAGGCTTTGCCAGCAGGTCACTCTGATTGACGTCGATGCGCGCTGAAACGGGTCCCGACTGGCCGTGGCACACAAGCGAACCGAGACATATAACCGCGATGCACAAACCAACGAAACGTTTTGGCCCCATCATTTCAGTTGAATCTTCTCCTGCGGGTTTACGTGCACCTGGCCCAGGGCGCCGCGGTCTGAACCCTGGGCGTCCACCAGATGAACGGAAAGCCATCCCACGCCCGGCGGAGCGTCAATCGTCTTGTCGAGCGTTACCAGATTGAGCGGGGACACATCCATGAGAGGGACGTCGGTGATCAGCATTCCCTGCCGGTCGTAAAGATGAACAACCAGATGGCCCGGATAGAAAACGCCAAATGTCCCTCCGAGCTTGAGGCCGCCATCGGTCTGGGTCACCGTCAGAGGATCACTGACCAGGCCGGCGTAATGCACCGTCTTAAAATTATCGCCCACTCTCGTTGGGAACCACTCGGTGTCAAATGCGTAGGTTCCTCCCGCGGGAAGATGAGCCATGGGGCTGTTCAATTCCGCTTCCATGTAATAGGGAGTGTCGAGCGGATTCAGGGGCGGAAGCTCGGGCATCCCATTCGCGTCCAGACGGAGCCGTGCGCCATTCAGATAAAAAATGACGGAGGCTTTGCCGGGATACTCGGCCGTCTTCTGGAAATGGAATCTTTCAACCATGGCATATTGCTGCAGACCGTCAACAACGGCAACCCAGCCGGCCGGCGAGTCCAGCCAGACTTCCGCCTCCAGGTACTTCCAGTGCAATGCGAACAGGTTGCTGTCGCGGATGGAAAAAGAAGGGTGGTCGCTGGGGCCGCTGCGCACGTGATAGCTTTCCAGATAGGCGCTGTTGGGATTGATGGGGGTAAAGGCCCAGAACTGGTGGTTATACTGCGACCGGTCGCGCGGGTCTGCCAGATCATACTGTGAAACGGACTGAATGGACCAATCGATCGGGTGTCCGGTGATGTTCTTCATCACTGCGTGGAAACTGATGCGCGGTGAGTCCGCGCCCAGGCTGATCACCCGTGAGTACTGGAGGCCCGTCCTCGGATCAGGCGTACCCGTCAACTGGACAGAACACTCTTGCCCCTGTGACAGGACCTTGAGAGAAAACTCGCCATCGTCCAGCAAATCGGAACGGGCGCTCGCCCAATGCTGCTCATCATCCGATCCCTCCGGCAGGGGCCAGTCCTTATCGCCACCGTAATTAAACCATTTGCCTTTGGCCGCTCCTTCAGAGGGCGGAAGGTATTTGCCGTAATACTGGGGATTCACAAACAGATAGGAATGTCCGCCGAACTCAACCTGCATCAGCCTGCCACCCAACTGCGGAACGATCGTCAGGGTGGTCCACTGATTTGAGATCTGTTCGGCTTTCCAGCCGTGGAAATCAGCTGACTGAACCGTGCAGGCCCCGGCGGGCGCTGGCGGTTGCCCGGCCGCAAACAGGGCCGGTGACAGACCAACAATAAGTGCCAGGACGGCTGCAGCCATAATACGAGATCGCATAGCCCCTCCACCTGATAAAGGCGTTGAATTAGGCAGAAACCACCATCGTAATTTGAGCTACGTTAGCACGAGTCTTGATTCTGGTGCGAAAAATCCCAATCAATTTCGACGCCTGAGTTTGAAAGCCAGGCCCTTGAGAACGGGCCGCGAGGGCTGGAGATGAACGCAGGAGGTAGGCCCCTCCAAAAAGTCGCCATGAGCCTGAAAGGCAATTCCCGACAGGGCCAGCCGGAGCGGCTCCTCGTTGCTTCATCCAGAGGAACCGGCCCACTGGAATACTCGTTGTGGATGGCAGAGTATTTGCTTTCCCTTAAAATGCAGCCCGCGGCATCCAGCCCAACTCGCAGGATCAGATCTTGAAAAAGATTCTGCGCTTGTACAGCCAGTAGCAGATGTACCAGAGCATAAGCCAGACGGCGACGCTGGTCATGATTTCTGCCGTGAGCTGGCCGCCCCATGAAAATGCCGCCATGGTAAAGGGCTGTGCGATCTTGTGCAACCAGTCCGCGCCGTAGGTGTTGGTGAGCAGGTAAATGAAAATGGGATTCATGCCCACAATGCTGAAAAAGACGGCCCATTTCTTCCAACCTTTCACGTCAATCTCCCAGTAAGACAGGGCCAAAGCCAGCAGGCAGAACCCGCCGCTCACAATCACAAAGGATGCGGTGCAGATACGCTTGATAATGGGATCGATGGGATTCAGAGAAAACCCGACGATGACGCCGATAAGGCCTGGAATGACCAGCGTCTTGATCTTGCTCCAGGAATCGCGGTTGCTCTTCAGAACATAACCGGCGAGCACTCCCCACATGGTGTGCGCAGTGGTTGGCACGGCATTAAAAGCCACCCAGTGTCCCGCGGAGAGCTTGGGCATGATGGCCAGGTCAACCCAGGAACCGAAATTGTGGTCCGGCACAAACGGCTGGTTAAAGCCCGCAACCGGCCACGTCCGGTAAAGGATCTCCGTAACGATCAGCAGCAGGAAGGTGAAACCAATCTGCGTGCGCGTGGATTTGCGCATCATCAGGAAAGCAACCAGGTAGGTGAAAGAAAGTTGTGCCAGTACGTTCCAAAGTTCGAAGGTAATGTGCCCAGGCCCGATGCAATAGAGCGCCCAGCCAAAAAACAGAAGCAGCCCGGAACGCTTGAGCACATGACGAAACGTCTGCTTCCAGGTGTCTCCCCGCTCCCAGCGCTTGCCAATGGAAAACGGCATCGCCACGCCGACGATGAACATGAAGAAGGGCTGCACAAGGTCCCAGAAATGGAGACCGTTCCAGGGATAATGGTCGAGCTGCAAGCCTATAAACCCGAGAACTGTGCCATGCAGCGCCGGGTTCCGCAGAAGCGAATAAAGCTCCGTCGATTCACCAATAAGCAGGAACATGGTGAATCCTCGAAAAAAGTCGAGCGACGCCAACCGGCCCTCGATTACCGGAGGCTGCCCCGAATTCTTAGCCATACACACCCTCCTCTAAGCCCGCACTGGATGAAATGAAGTATTTCTCTGTTGTAGCACCTCAGATTTAACCTGATTCCGAGCGTGCACCTGAGTCTGGTGCAAAACTTCATGCAGTCCACCGCAGCGCCGGAGATATTCTCCATCAAAGCCGGATGGTCTCCCAAAACCAGATGCTGTATGCCCAATTCTCCACAATTGGACTCTCTTCAGGTATCTGTCTGTGCCACCTTGTGCCATCAGATTGCCGTAACTTGCGGCTGACTTCATCCATTAGTTACGGATAGCGTCTGAATTATTTCGATTTTACGTAAAAGCCAGTCCCCGGCATCGAGCTAACAACTGCAGAGGCCGGTTTAGACGGGCGAGAATCGGAGGCAGGTTACATTGATGCGTAGTTCCATGCGAGAGGACGGGAA
>JBJKQZ010000185.1:0-2915 GCA_046704865.1 Terriglobia bacterium | reverse complement strand
GTGGCTGCGAAACATTGAATCGAGTTCGCCCTGTGCAGCCGCCAGCGCAATTTGGCGCACTCGCGCGCGCTCATACTGATCCTCTCTGCTGGTTGAAACTCTGAGGACGCGAAGCAGAGGCTTGATGGTCAGGCCCTGCACGATGATAGTGAAAGCGACGGCGCCGAAGGTCATTGTCAGGATCTGGTCGCGATATTGGAAAGACTGGGGCAGGCTTAACGCAAGGGCCAGTGAAAGAGCTCCGTGCATCCCTCCCCAGACCAGCACGTGTTGCCATCGACGGGAGATCTTTTCGGCAAAGAGATTATTAATGGGAGTGACGGCATAAACTGAGATCGCACGGCCCAGCAAGTCAGCCCCGATGGCCAGCAGCGTGGCCTGCCAGGAATGAAGAATTTCCGTCACGCGCACTTCGAGTCCAATCAAGAGGAAAACGATGGAATTGATCACGAATGAGAGGTATTCCCAGAAGGACCACATGGCCACCCGGGTCCGGGGGCTCATTCCAATGCGGGCGCCGTAATTTCCAATTGTGAGTCCGGCTGCTACTGTTGCAATCACTCCTGAAAGGTGGAGACTGTCAGCTACAAGATATGAGCTATAGGCGAGGATCGTGGTCAGTGTGATTTCAATGCGCGGCTCGTCAATTCTCTGTGTGATTTTGCTTATGACGTAACCAAAAGCCAGGCCGACGGCCGCGCCGCCCAGCACAACCACTAGAAAGCTCTCAATTCCGGTTCGGATACTTAGATTTCCGGTTTGGATTCCGGCCAGCAATATTGCGAACAGCACTGCGGCAGTTCCGTCATTAAAAAGACTTTCGCCTTCCACAACGATTGACAGGCGTTTGCTGACAGCCATGCTTTGGAAAACTGACAAAACGGAAATGGGATCAGTGGCAGATATAATGGACCCGAACAGAAGGCCGATAAGGATCGGAAGTCCAACTTCCCAGTGAATGACATAGCCGGTGATAATTGTGGCAACCAGAACACCCACATTTGCCAGAAGGAGGATGGGAATGAAATTTTCTCTCAGGTGCCTGAATTGGATTTTCACACTGCCTTCAAACAACAGCGGGGGCAGAAAAATGACCAGGGCAATGTCCGGAGTCAGCCAATCCGGGCGCTGACCGGTTATTTGCTGGAGGAAGGGAGTCCGTACCATGCCGAGTGCCAATCCACCCAGCACCAACGCAACGGTGTATGGAACACGAAGGCGCGCCGCTATCACCGCAATGACAGACGCGGCAATCAGCAGCCAGAGAATGAACTCTATAACAAGATCGGTCTGCATGGTTTTTCGCCGTGGGTTCGGTACAATAGTTGCTTTGCGATCAGCGACTTTGTCTTCGTTAATCTTAACGCGCTGAGCGCATGCATGATAGCCTTTAAAGGCAGCACAAGGTTGCGGGGGCACATCATGAAATCTGCAGAATCAAGCCACGAGGGAATTGTCTCTCGATGCAAAGGCCGATACGTGGGGCGTGCCTCGCTCGAACTCAAATTTGTCTGGCTGTTGTTGTTTTTTGGTTTTGTGGCAGCCGTTGCGAATCCCGCTGCTTTGTGGCCACAGAGTTTCGACTCTTCTGCGTTGATCAAAATGCACGAAAGGGCGCCTGAATTCCCGCGTCCATTATCTGGTCCACACTTTTCTTCGTCGCCGCTTTCTGCTCCGGCTTTGCCAGGAGGGACCGCGGGGATTCGTCCGCCTCAGCCCGGGGGTGAGACCGCTCCTGAAATGGAGGCGACAGAGCCGAGTGTGGATTGGATCAACTCTCCTCCTCTCACAATGGCGGAACTGCGGGGCAAAGTCGTTCTGATTGATTTCTGGGAATACACCTGCATCAATTGCATTCGCACATTTGCTGAAAACAAGAAGTGGTACGAGAGATACCACAAGTATGGCCTGGAAATTATTGGCGTCCATTGTCCCGAGTTTGACATTGCGTACCGGGTGAGTAACGTCAGGGCTGCGGTCAAGAGATTCGGCCTTCCTTATCCCGTTGTGGTTGACGACCACTTTCTGATCTGGCGTGCTTACCACAATTCAACGTGGCCCAACCGATTCCTGATCGATGCAAAAGGCTATATCCGCTACGAGCGTTCCGGCGAAGGCGGCGACAGCGCGCTGGAACATGCCATCCAACAGCTTCTTAAGGAAACTCATCCGGGTCCTAAATTTCCTTCGAGTTACACTATTCCCCCTGAGAAGAATGCCTTTGCCGCGGCTTGCGGCTTGACCACTCCGGAGATGTATGTGGGTTTCTGGCATGGCCAGGGAATCCTTTCCAACAAGCAAGGCTATCACAAGGGCAAAACGCTCAATTACACGCTTCCTGCCAGCTTAGAAGACGGGCACGCAGCAGTTTCAGGCCGTTGGGAAACGGACAACGGACACGATCCCGACCAGAGTAATGGAATGATTTATCGCGGCAAGAAAAAAGGGGATGGAATTTCCGGAGATGAACTCGAAATGCGCTACCATGCTCGCCAGTTATACGCCGTCATGAACATTGAACACGGACACCCTGAGCGTGTTTATATTCGGCAGGATGGAAAATATCTCACGCAGAAGGACAAGGGCGTCGACGTCCAGTTTGACTCACTGGGCCATTCATACATTGAGGTGCGTGAGCCCCGTATGTATTACCTGACCGCAAATCCAAAGTTTGGCAGCCACACTGTTGAATTGTTTCCCACTCGCTCAGGGCTCACGATCAACTCCTTTACTTTTGGCAACGATTGCCAGACGGATTTTCCCCACCTATAACCAATACGCCTGTACCGGAAGGGTGCGCCGATACTGTATGCGAACGAACTTCTGCAATTGCCGCTTGCGATTCAAGCTCAATGGATCTTTAGTCGGTTGCGGAAGTGATCTGCACGTCGTCGAGCCATACCTTCCCGGTGATG
>JBJKQZ010000184.1:0-3725 GCA_046704865.1 Terriglobia bacterium | reverse complement strand
GTCGGCGATCTGCTGGACCAGGCGCGCGAGGTAAAGGGCGTGCGAGTGGTTTCCGCGCGGGTGGAGGGTGTTTCCCGGCCCGCCATGAGACAGATGGTGGATCAATTGCGTGCGAAACTGGGTTCCGGTCTAATTGCCCTTGGAGCCGTTGAGGACGGCAAGGCGGCTTTGATTATCGGCGTAACCAAAGACCTTACGACTCGGCTCGATGCCGGAAAAATTGTTCGGCAGGCGGCTGCGCTGATGGAGGGTTCAGGCGGTGGCCGCAAGGACCTGGCCGAAGCCGGCGGTAAAAATCCCGAAAAGCTGGATGAAAGCGTCAACGCAGTGCCAGGGATCGTTGAGAAGTTGCTGTAGCTCCATCATTTCGGCACGGCAGTCAAACCTCAAACTCTAATTCATTGATTCAAAACCAATTTCAAGAAGAATCCCAAGCATTAGAGTTAAGGGAGACCGGAGTCATCTGCCCATGAGGAGCCAGGTGTGGGACGTGACTCCAGATCCTGGTTCGCGCCAGCCGGAGTAGACAACTTAAATCGTTCTATTGGAGTAAAGAATTCGTCATCAACCACTTGCCTGCTGGTAGTTTATTTTTTATCTTGTTGACATGACGAAGACACGTTATAATTCAAGCGTTTTGGACGGTTCCACTCGCCCATGCTGCAGGCGGCGGGTGGTGGTGCCAGGCCGTTCCCGCAAGACCAAGAAGTGCGAGCTGGAATCCCGGCAATTTCAAGCTGGGCAGCGGGAGGGTATGAGTTCCATTCCTCCACGGGAGAGTGGAGGCCGGATCTCTATGCGCATCCTTATAAAGTCCAAAGTCCCTGCCTTTATTGTAGCCTGTGGCGTATTCCTCGCGGCTTACTTGTCAGGTCCGTCTTGCCTGCGGGCGGGACAAATCGCTACCATCACAGACCAGAATGGCCAGACAGTCTATGTCAATGGCAATAGCAATCCAGAGAGCGAACGGCCTGATCTTGTCCAGAGTAATCAGTTGCTTGCGGGCCCTGCCCAGATCGACTCCATCATAAACCGGGTTTCCAGCCGGTATCAGGTGGATCCGAAACTGATCCACGCCATGATCCGGGTGGAATCCAATTATGATCCTTCCGCCGTTTCATCCAAAGGGGCCATGGGGCTTATGCAGCTGATTCCCGCCACAGCGGAGCGCTTCGGTGTGCGAAATCCTTTCGATCCCAGGCAGAATATTCAAGGTGGCGTCAGCTACCTGAAATATCTTCTGCACCTTTTTGGCGGCAACCTGCCGCTTTCCCTCGCCGCGTACAATGCGGGTGAGCAAACGGTTATTCGTTCCGGCGGTATCCCGGCAATTCCTGAAACTGAACATTACGTTCGGGCCATCACGCATCTCTACCATTCCAAGAACACCAGTTCCGCCGTCGCGGCGGCAGCAGAGCGGATTGTGCCAATTGTTCGATACGTGGATGCGCAAGGGGTTGTTCACTTCACCAACGCCGAGTAGTGGAGGTTCCGGGGAGCAAAGGATCGCGGTGAACTCAGCTATCTATGGGGAAAGAACAACGCTAACAACAAAAGGCCGACAACAAGTGATCGTAAAGCGGATTGAATTCAGGATCGCCGCACTTGCGGGGATATGGGTCATGCTTGCTGCCGGACTCTGCATGGCTTCCACGCGCCGCCCCGCGCTTGCCCAGAAGGCTTACCTGCACGCCGTGGCGCTGCAGCAAAAGCTTGAAGCCAGGCCTGCCAAACTTCGCACGGCAGCCGAATAT
Source organism: Terriglobia bacterium (assembly GCA_046704865.1). Taxonomy (GTDB): domain Bacteria; phylum Acidobacteriota; class Terriglobia; order UBA7540; family UBA7540; genus SCRD01. The sequence goes on along the minus strand of JBJKQZ010000184.1, from coordinate 1,971 downwards.
AACCGCGTCATCAGCGAGTACCGGAATACTTATTTTTATGATTTTGCCTATCCCAAGGCAGCGGTCGCTGCAAAAACCATGGGCGATCTTTATGTGGAAATGGGCCGCCAATTTCGGGACGATGATTACTTTCAGTCCGCTATCAAATCTTTCCAGTATGTGATGTCACAATATCCCGGATCTACCATGGCGCGCGAAGCTGGTGTGGCTATCGGCAAGGTCTACCTCGATGGACTCAACGACCCCAAACAGGCGGAGGATGCCTACCGGTCGTTTTTGGCGAAATATCCGAAGTCGGAACAATCGACCGAAGCTCTGAAGCAACTTAAGGAACTTGCTGACCTGCAGGCAGCGCAAAAGGAACGCGAGCCCGCCAGCGGTGCGGAGGGCCCCGGTCATAACACAGTCGGAAGTGCAGGCAATTCAGACAACAATGAAAGCAGCGCCGCAAGTGAACATCAGCCTGCGGGCAAATCGGTGGAAGTTACGGAAATCCACGACTGGGTGGGGCCGGACTATACTCGCGTGGTGATTGGCGCGGAAGGTCCATTTCAGTACAACACGCTTCGGCTTTCACACCCGGACCGAATTGTCTTTGACCTGCCGAACACCCACTTAAGCCGTGACCTGATGAAGAAAAGTGTTCCTATCCATGGGGCCTTTTTGCGCGACATTCGCGTCGGCCAGTTTAAGCCCGACGTCACGCGCATCGTGCTGGACGTGAACAGCATCAACAATTATTCTGCATTCCCGCTGCCCAATCCTTTCCGCCTGATTATTGATGTCCATGGATCATCAGCTGAGACGGCCAGGAACACTCCAGAACGTGAGAAGACCGCTCTGCCTTCATTACCGGAACACGCACGGAGCGTCCAGTCTGAAGAAAAGAGTCCTGCGATGCGGCAGGAAGCGGCGTTGAAATCCAGGCCGGAAGTCGCGGAAGCAAGGCACATTGAGAAAGTGCCTCAAACGAAGAGTAGCCCCGCCATCGAGTTCCAGGATCAGGACGCCGCCAAAGCTGCAGCCGAGGCGGCATCCGGCCACAAAACGATCGAGGTGCCAAAACCGAATACCGCGATTCCGCCGGCGCCTCACGCCCAGGAAACTGCGAAGCCTGGAACTGAAGTGGCAACGGCGCATCAACTCCACCGGCCGGAGAAGCAAGAGAAGTCTGTCGCAACCACCTCCAAATTGCCCGAAGTCACAAAAGTGAAAACCGAAACTGCTTCCGTCCGTAGGCCGCCCAAGGTTACAAAGCGGAAGACGGATATTGCCTCCAATGAAACTGCAAACGAGGAGCCCAAAATTTCTACAAAACCGGCGTCCCCCATCGAGGACGGGTCGCAAACGCTGACTCGGGCGCTGGGCCTGAAGGTCGCGCGCATTGTGATAGACCCCGGCCACGGAGGTTTTGACACAGGGACGATTGGCCCCACGGGATTGGAGGAGAAGAACGTAGTGCTCGACATCGGCCTTCGCCTGCGCAAGCTTTTTGAGACGCGCACGGACAGCCAGGTTTTTATGACGCGAAGCACAGACACCTTTGTTCCTCTTGAAGAGCGCACGGCCATCGCCAACGAAGACCACGCGGATCTCTTTATCTCTATTCACGCCAACGCCAGCAGCGACCACCACGTGAGAGGAATCGAAACCTACTTCCTGAACTTTACCAGCGACCCGGAAGCCCTCCAACTGGCAGCCCGTGAAAACGCGACTTCGCAGGAGTCCGTCAATCAGTTGCAAAGCCTGATCAAAAAGATCGCGCTCAACAACAAGATCGAGGAGTCACAGGAGTTGGCTCGGGATGTCCAGACCGTGCTCTACAAGCGCATGACCAGGGTTTCGCACGGTATTCACAATCGCGGCGTGAGGAAGGCGCCGTTCGTGGTGTTGATTGGGGCCAACATGCCGTCTGTGCTGACCGAAATTTCTTTTCTTTCAAACCCGCATACCGAGCATCTGCTGCGCGAA
>JBJKQZ010000183.1:0-3561 GCA_046704865.1 Terriglobia bacterium | reverse complement strand
TGAATAACATTTCCACCCGCATCTCTGGTTACATCCAGAACAGGCCCCACATAGGCCAGCAACTTCTGGCTCAGGAATTCGCGGTCTTCCACCTGGATCCTGTTGGCAACGATGTTGCCTTTGGGGTCAACGTTTGCGTCAACCTCCACGTAGCTGCCGGTCGGCATCTGGTCAATATCTGAGACAGGAGTGCCACAGGTGCCATTCATGCAAAGATCTGTATTGTCAGTCAGGTCGACGCTCAAGGCAGGGCCGCTGCCCCCTGAGGTGGCTGCAAGCGTCTGCAACAGAAAACTGCCGGTGAATCCGGCCCCGGGACTCGAGGGAATCACCGTTCGCACAAACCCGTACAATGAATCCATTTCACCAAATCCACTGGCCCCTGATGCCACTACAGGGGTTCCTGAAAAGACCCAACTGACCGAACCAGTCAATTGCCCTTTCGAGTCCACGTTCAGCGACTGCGCCAGATTCAAATCAATCATGAGCGCGCTTACCTGGCGGGACGTAATAGTAAGCTCCGGTTGCAGAGGGATGGTCACAGTGTCAGAAGTAACCGTCGGGACGAAGCTTTTGAAGGGAGGGGTCTGTGACTGGTCATAGTAGGAAGCTGTATTCACAACCACTTTCATCGTAATCTGATCGTACGATCCTGGCGGGATTGAGGTCAGATTGGCCACAGTCTTGGTGTCTCGCAAACTGGCCATTTCAACCACAGGCGAGATAGGAGAAATGTTAGTCGGCCATACCGTCAACAAGGAAGTTGGCGGCTTCCCAACTTTGTGCAGGTCCATCTCTGTTATGAAAATTCCAAATGAAAGCACGTCACAGGAGGGAGCATCGGTGATGAAGGTGTATAAGGCTCCGTTGCTCGCAGCCGTCTGCTGTAATTTGCTGCTTGATGACCCGCCACAACCTACGATCATCAATGCTCCCATGCAAGCAAGCAGCAATCCCGCTGTCAGCCTTCCCCAGCGGATTTGCACGCTACGGGGCGACGCACCACGTATCGAAGAATCCGCGCTGCGCCGGTAAAACCGGAATTTTAGGTTCATCAGTCGATATCCTGTTGACTTTACAAACGAATGATCAGATGACAAAAACTATCCTCCGGGTTATCCGATGCTGCTCCGGAACGCTTCCAGCCAGCATTTGAATCGGCAAAAGCTGCTAAAAAACCTGCTTCATGCACGGGCACATTACTTCATCAGCCGATGGCCGGAATAGCGGGCCATGCTTTCAAGTTCCAGGCGTTGAGAACCTGGAAGCCCGCCCCAAAACAAAAAACTCGGCCTCCACAGTCCATACTGATCGCCAGAGTGCCTGGACACATGCCAGGACGAAACTCACCCTGGATGCGCACTCTTCTCCTTCTGGGCTGCGCAGACCGCGATTCCCCTTTGCTGAACCGATCTCGCCCTGCCTGCGCCGACAACCGCTTCTTCAAGCGGAGACACAACCTTGCGCCTTGGATGCTCTCGGCTTTGGGATTAGGACCCTTGCGATGTTTTCTAAGGCGAACCTGCCGACACGCACACTCTAAGCTCTACCGAATCGATAGTGCCTTGGAAGCACAAACCTCTTCTCCAACCCGCTGCCGTTTTTAGCGGGCCAAACACCCGTAAACCGGCATCACTCAAGATGATAGCACAGTCGTTTCGCTGGTGACACCCAACTCAGCAAGCCGTCTAGGGAGGCGAGAAAGCGTCGCCGGATTCCTCCGAGCTGCCCGACACAGGCAGGGTAAAATCGGGGCGAGCCAAAGGAAACCCATTCCCGCGCGTGGGCAGAGGCTGGATATCGTAGAAACCAACCTCATAAGGAACATTCGGCGCCATCAAAATTCCTGAGTTTTTCAGATGCAACATTTGGCCTTCCCTCCCTGGACGGCCAGGATGAATTGACAGGCAGACTTCGTCATCAATTGCGGATGCGTAAACTCCTGCCGGGATTCCGAATGCCGAATTGACTTGTGACAGGAACCGCGCAAATGAGGCAGGGAGGTAGATATGGTGGGGATAGGCGTATTGCGCCTTGTAGCCTCGCTCACATTCAACAACTTTGCCCCAAAGGCTCACCGTGCCCAGGGCCACTTCGATGGACCTCCCAAGCAGCCTGTCTCGCACGGTGGTCAGATAAATAAACGCCTCGACGGGATCAGTGAAGGCGTATACCCCGCATGAACAGTCCATCTCCAGAAGCCCCCGGCATTTTGCTCCCAGATCAAAACTATGCTCGGCCGAGACCCTTCTTCGTGGCGTCCACGGGGTATCCAGGATAACGCTGCTGAAAGCGGGACACGAATCAGAGCCTGCCAGAGGCGCCCAAACCTTCCAGGCCCGCCATCCCAAAAGGGGCTCCACGAAATCAGGCAATCCCTCAAGACCCTGCTCAGGATGGTCTTTCGGGTGGGGTGCCGACGGGCCGGTTCTCGGGCTCCTGAACCGGCTGAGAAGGTCTTTCAGGCTCATAAGGCACCTCCCTCGGAACGGGATCCTTTAAAGGCTCGACAACGACAGTTCTTCTGGGCTCCCCCACGTGCGTCATATGTCCCTCTGGACTGGGAATCGTCCCACCTGGGGCTTAAAGAATCCAGGGAATTCAGGACAGCCAACTTTCTCTATTTTGAACCCATATGGCGCCCGGAACAAAGCAAAGATTCTACTTTTCGGGCCTGAGAGGCATAATAGGCAAGAGAAGGGCCATTTGGAGGCCGGTCGCCAGGAAAAAAGTTGTAAAACCAACATAAATAACGAAACCCGCATCCGAGTACAATCGTCTACAATAAAGTAACACCCGGAGTCATCAACATGAACAGATTGAAATCCTGCCTGAAATGGCTTGTTCCTTGCTTAATTTTTGCTCAATGGGTGGCAATAGCGCAGCCTTTTAAGCAGAATGCCGCTCCTGCTCAAAAAGTCCGGCCCATCGGGGTCGTCACGGAAGTCAAGCCAGGACAACTGACTCTGCACACGGATGCAGGCCCCAGCCTGACCGTCAGCCTTCCGGACGGAGTTTCCGTTCTGCAAGTTCCACCAGGCGCCAAAAGCCTGAAAGAAGCTGCCAAAATCTCCGTGAGCGATATCAGCTTGGGAGACCGGGTTCTGATTGTCGGCCCCGTCTCTGAAGATCAGAAATCCATTGCCGCCAAAACCGTCATTGTGATGAGCAAAACAGCCCTGGCCCAGGCACATCAAGCTGAGCAGCGCGAATGGTCAGAGCATGGGATCGCCGGCGTTGTTAAAGCTGTGGATCCGGCAACCAAAGAGATTACCCTGGCTGTACCCAGCACACCGCCAAGGCCGGGCAATCTGACTCACCCTGTCATGATCACGATTGCGCCCAACGCGTCCTTGCTGCGCTACGCGCCTGATTCCATAAAATTCAGTGACGCCAAACCCGGCACGCTTGCACAAATCAACGTGGGCGACCAATTGCGCGCTTTAGGAACGAAGAGCGCCGACGGGACGCATTTAACTGCCGAGAAGATCGTTTCCGGGACATTCCGGAATATTGGGGCCACGGTCATTTCCGTTGACGCCTCGCAGGGAACCATTACCG
>JBJKQZ010000182.1:0-6007 GCA_046704865.1 Terriglobia bacterium | reverse complement strand
GGCGCGAGCGGAATTCCGCGGCAAGATCGTCACGGAGCGCGAAAGCTGGATTATTGGCAATAAGGACGGCAATCCCAAACTTTCCATTGAAGAGAACGCCGCCATGGTTGAGCCCGGGCTTGAAATGGCTCCGGACGCCTTCAAGCAGCAGATTTACAAAGAGGTCAAGGAGTGCCTGGACTCCATTTACGCCACGCACGGCAACGGCAAGTGGAAGCAGATGATTCTGGTGAATGACCGCATTGCCGATTCCATCTTCCAGCAGATCCTGACCCGCGCGGATGAATACCAGGTGCTCTGCACGCCCAACCTGAACGGCGATTATCTTTCTGACGCCTGCGCGGCGCAGATTGGCGGCCTGGGTCTCGCGCCCGGCGCCAACATTGGCGACGGCTTCGGAGTTTTTGAAGCGACGCACGGCACGGCTCCGAAATACGCCGACAAGGACGTGATCAATCCCGCTGCCCTGATCCGCTCCGCTGTCCTGATGTTTGAATTCATCGGATGGCCGGAAGCAGGTGAGATGATCGAACAGTCACTGGCCGCCACCATCGCTCAGCACCGGGTGACTTATGACCTTGAGCGCCTGATGAAGATGGAAGGTATCTCCGGGGTCACCAAACTGGGGACCGCAGCATTTGCTGACGCCATCATTGAGAACATGGCAGGAGTAAAGGCCGGCGTCGCGTAGCCGCCGGTTGCCGCGGTTAGTGCATTGCTGGCCGTGGGGTTTCTTGGATCGAAGAACCCACAGTCAGGAAACCGCTGACTGTGGCTACCCGCTCCGGGCACACGTAATTTAACGAACAGGGAGGTTCGAGATGCGCAAGAAGATAACTGTAATTGGTGCGGGCAATGTTGGCGCCACGTGCGCCCATCGCCTGGCAGACAAGCAGCTTGGCGACGTGGTGTTGATCGACATTCTGGAAGGCGTGCCGCAAGGCAAGGCTCTGGACCTGCTGGAAGCGGGGCCGATTGAGGGCTACGACGTTCGCGTGAAGGGCACCAATGATTTTGCCGACACCGCGAATTCCGATGTGGTGGTGATGACGGCCGGTTTCCCTCGCAAGCCCGGCATGAGCCGTGACGATCTGCTGAAAGCCAATTATGACGTGGTGAAGGGAACCATCGAAAAGGTGGCCAAGGTTTCGCCGGAAGCGTTCCTGATCATCGTGACCAATCCTCTGGACGCCATGGCGCAGACGGCGCTGAAGGTGAGCGGCTTTTCCAAAAACCGCGTGATCGGCATGGCCGGCGTGCTTGACACCGCACGCTATCGCACGTTTATTGCGGAGGCGCTGAACGTTTCCGTGCAGAACGTGCAGGGATTTGTGCTGGGCGGCCATGGAGACACCATGGTGCCCGTGCCGCGTTACACCACTGTGGCGGGCATTCCGGTCGGCGAGTTAATGCCAAAGGACAAACTTGACGCGATTATTGACCGCACGCGCAAGGGTGGCGCCGAAATCGTGAACTATCTCAAGACCGGCAGCGCGTTCTACGCTCCGTCAGCGGCGGCGGTGGAAATGGTGGAAGCCATCTTCTACGACCGCAAAAAGATTCTGCCCTGCGCCGCCTACCTGGAAGGCGAGTACGGAATCAACGGACTCTACGTTGGCGTTCCCGTCAAGCTTGGAAAGAATGGCATCGAGGAGATCATCCAGATCAAACTGACCGCGGAAGAACAGACCGCGCTGCAAAAATCCGCCGACTCGGTGAAGGAACTCGTTCAGGTAATCGGAGTCTGAACAAGGATGAAGTGTAAGGATGAAGTTTGAAGGATGAAGGATGAAAGAAGGCCTCAAGACCGACCGGCTGATATTAGAAAGCGATCCTTTCAGTATGCGCTCCGCGCGCTGAAACTTTACCGCCATCTTGACGAGCAGAAAGATAGTGCCTGTTGGCTGTTGGGCAAACAATATATACGAGCAGCAACTTCAATCGGCGCAAACCTGCAGGAGGCAATTTCTGGCGAGAGTCGAGCCGATTTCATTCACAAACACGGAGTGGGGCAGAAAGTAGCGCGCGAAAGCCTTTACTGGCTCGAATTGATGGCGGAATCCGGGCTTGTCCCTGGAAGCAGGCTCGATCCGTTAATTCAAGAGACAAACGAACTCATTGCGATTATCACCACGATTATCGTGAAGTCCAAGCGAAGCAAGAGCCTGCAACCAAGGAAGAAAAAGGGCTCAGATTAGGCCTTTTTTCATCCTTCATCCTTCAAACTTCATACTTCATTTCACTTCTTCGATTCGAATCTGTTTGATGACCACGGGCTCGAGGGGCTTGTCACGGCGGTCGCGATTGACCATGGAAATTTTTGTGGCGACGTGCTGGCCCTGCACCACCTCGCCAAAAATCGTGTGATGGTCATTCAGCCACGGCGTGGGCGCCACGGTAATAAAGAACTGGCTGCCGTTGGTTCCGGGGCCCGCGTTCGCCATCGCCAGCTTGCCCACTCCGTCAAAGCGAAGTTCCTTTGTGAACTCATCCTCGAACTGATAGCCGGGCCCGCCGGTTCCGGTGCTGAGCGGGCATCCGCCCTGGATCATGAAGTTCGGCATCACGCGATGGAAGATCAATCCATCGTAGAACGGGCGTTTTACGGTCTCGCCGGTCCTGGGATCCTCAAATTCTTTAATTCCCTGGGCGAGGCCCACAAAGTTTTCCACCGTCTTTGGCGCGTGTTCCGGGTAGAGCCGGCAGGTCATGGTTCCGGCGGAGGTTTCGATGATGGCATGAAGCCCAGACTGCAATTTTTCCATTGGTTCTCCTGTTCCTTGATCTGGCGATTAAATTTTCTGCCAGGACCGGTGCGCTGCTCAATTCGATTTCCGGCTGCGGCCGCTGATTCAGAAGCTGGTTTTCCATTCGTGCTTCCAGCAAAGGCCCAGAGGTCATTCTATCGGAGTTTGAGCTCGGCCGGGGTTGATTAAGGCTGTGCCTGCAGAATGGTCGCGGTTTTGATGTGGTCGAGTTTGGGGAAATCTTTTGCAAGGTAGGCTTCACCCTCGGTCTGGATCAGATGCTGGTCGGGGCCGGTTCCCATCGGAGCGCCTTCGCCATAACCACTGTAAAAGCTCTGAGCCACATTCATGCCTTCCGTAACGGTCCCGAAGGGCGCAAAGCCCTGTGCGTCCAGGTTCTTGTTGTCAGCAAGGTTGATGAAAACCTGCGTAGTGCGGGTATCCGGGCCAGCCGTGGCAAACGTCACAGTTCCCGCCGTATTGCTCTGGGTGACAGGGTCGTCCTGGATGTCGGCGTCGTGCCATACGGCGGAAACGTTGGGGTCCGCACTGATACCAAACTGCACGATAAATCCGGGAATCACGCGGAAAAAGCTGGCGCCGTTGAAAAAACCGTTCTTGACAAGATTGTAGAAACGGTCTGCCCCAACCGGCGCCCAGGCCCGTGTAACTTTAATGACAAACGCGCCTTTCGTGGTATCGAACTTTGCCCAGTATACGTCCGGAGCTTGCGCGGTGAGCGTTGCGGGCTGCAGGAGCGATGGCGACCCGGCCGGCTGAGATTTTGCAGCTTCCTGGGGCGCGGTCACGGGCTTGTTCTTCTCCTTGGAATGCCTGTAGAGGATTATTCCGATAACCACAACCAGTATGGCCAGCACAATCAGGGTGAGGGTGCGTTTTGTCATGAGTGGCAGTCTCCGTACGTGTAAACTCAGCAAGAGCCTGTTGCGTGGCAGCGAAGATTACAGCCGGAGTTTCGCAAGTCACGCAAGTCGCAGCCCCAGCAAGCATGTTTTCACCGGCTTCCCAGGCGTTTCCGCAAACTACGGAAGGTTGTCCGGGCCGATGCTGGCAACCGGCTCTCTGCTGTGAACCTTCAATTATCCGGGCCAGCGCAAGGCTTTGTCAAAGGCGTTTTCACGCCTCCTGCAATGGGGAAATGTGACTTCTTTCACTCTCAGTCGTAGTATTCAAGGCCCAGGTGAGTAATCAGTTCTTCGCCTCGCAGATAGCGCAACGTGTTCTTGAGCTTCATGAGCTGGATGAACAAGTCGTGTTCCGGATAGAGATTGGGGGCGCACATCGGGCTCTTGAAATAGAAAGAGAGCCACTCCTGGATTCCCTTGCGGGCCATTTCCGGGCATCGCTGGGCAAGATCCATAAAGAGGACAAGGTCCAGAACGATGGGCGCGGCCAGGATGGAATCGCGGCAGAGGAAGTCGATCTTGACCTGCATCGGATATCCCATCCAGCCAAAGATATCGATGTTGTCCCAGCCTTCCTTGTTGTCGCCGCGCGGCGGATAGTAGTTGATCCGCACCTTGTGGTAGAAGTCCTTGTAGAGCTCCGGATAAACGTCCGGCTGAAGAATGTATTCGAGCACCGAGAGCTTGCTCTCCTCTTTAGTGCGGAACGATTGCGGATCGTCCAGCACTTCTCCATCGCGGTTGCCCAGGATGTTGGTTGAAAACCACCCGTTCACTCCAATCAGGCGGGCCTTGAGGCCTGGGGCGATAATCGTTTTCATCAGCGTCTGCCCGGTCTTGAAATCTTTGCCGCAAATGGGCGCCTTGTTTTCAATGGAAAGTTGATGGAGAGCGGGAACGTCGGTCGTCAGGTTGGGAGCGCCATTGGCAAACGGGATTCCCAGTTTGAGTGCAGCGTAGGCGTAAATCATGCTGGGAGCGATGCCGGGATCTGAAGCGCGCAAACCTTTTTCAAATGATTCAATGGACCCATGCACCGGTCCGGGTTTCATGTAGATTTCAGTAGACCCGCACCAGATGATGACCATCCGGCTTGCGCCGCTCTTTTCGCGGAAGGTCTGGATATCTTCCATCAGCTGTTTGGCCAGATCCATCTTGGTCTTGCCGCGCTTGACGTTGGAGCCGCTCAGTTTTTTCACATACTTCCGGTTGAACAAGGCCGGCAGCGGGCGTATGTCTTCAAGAAAATCTCTTACTTCATTCAGGTGGGCAGCTTCCAGGACGCCTGCCTTCATCGCGGCCTGATAGCAACTGTCCGGGAATATATCCCATCCCGCGAAGGCAAGGTCTTGAAGTTGCGCAAGTGGGACAAAATCCTTGATCAGAGGGACCCGGCGGTCTGTGCGTTTGCCCAACCGAATTGTTCCCATCTGAGTGAGGGAGCCGATCGGGCGGGCCAGATTCCGTCGAATTGACTCCACGCCGGCGATAAAAGTGGTGGCTACCGCCCCCATTCCACATGTCATGACTCCGAGTTTTCCCGCAGGCTTCGCGATTTGGATAGTTTTCCTGGGCACTTTGCCGTCCTTTCAGTAAATCCATGAAAATTAGTAAACGGAAGTTGCCATATTGAGATAAACGTGCGAAAATTGCAATCCCTTTTGGCGCTGTGGAGTCGATACTTGAATTCTGCCTGCTCCCTGGGGTTAAGTAATATCCGCCCAAAGGCAAGGATGCAAAGATTCAGAACGGCGATACTGACGGGTCAGGATGATTGTTGATCGGTGTTGCCTCTGGAGATATTGATTACTGCCCCGGGCAACCGAGGGTAGTGCCAGCGGATAAAGCCTTTGTTATGATTTGATGTGCCAGAAGGAGATAAATGGTAAGCTGTCCATAGGGGCTTTTGTTCGGTTTTTAGCATCTAAGTTACACAGAGGCTTGTGTTTTTTGAGGCAGTGCGGAGCGGAAGCTCATAAGTTTTTTCTTGCAATGTTTAGGAAGTCTTGGTATTTGGAGAAATGCTCCATAACGACGGGGTCCGGCCGGCCGAGTGACTGGGCGGAATACTGCAAGTCTTCCACGGCGGACCCGGGCCAAGTACTGAAGACGCGCTTTTGGCCCGGTCATCAAAACCCTAGAACAAGAGGTAGCTTTACAATGAAGAAAACGACTGTGCTTTTCAGCATGATGTTGCTCGCCGGCTTCGTCAGCCTGCCAAACTCAATGCGCGCGGCAGGTCCGCTCGAAGGAACGCTCTTGTTGTTCCCCGCAGCCGCGTCTCCAGCGGCGGTTCCCGCCGCCCCCCAAGCGAAAGCACCGCAATGGATGAGC
>JBJKQZ010000181.1:0-5374 GCA_046704865.1 Terriglobia bacterium | reverse complement strand
ACGCGATCCATTTCCTTTACCCACCGGTCATATTCCTGGTCGTAGCGGTTGAGGATGTTGTTCAGGTAGTAGGGCCGATTTTCACCCTGCCAGAGCTGTTTGTATTGCGCGCGTAACGAATAAGTCTGGTGCATCATGTCCTGCATGGGTCCGGTGATCTGGCGGAAGAATCGGAAACCCCTGTTGTTTTCACCGGCGTTCGCCTGGGCCTGTGCGTAAGCGTCCGTAATCATCTTTGAATAGATAGCCTTTTGCCCGAGGAAGTCGAACCGGCGCGCGCCAAAATCAACGTAGTTGAGCATATCGGCATTACGACGCGCCTCATCGCGGTGCTCGCGAACGCTTGCGATCACGTCTTCCGCCAGCAGGCGAATCTGGTGGGCCGTGGGCAGCCATCCGGAATAAAACTTCAGACCTTCCGGGCTCATGGCGTTTATCCAGGTCAGGCAGTCATTGCCATCGCGATGGATTGCACTTCGCAGCGCTTCATGGATTTGGGTCAGCTTGTTGATCTCATCCGCAAAGTCGTGGCCGTCAGCACGATAGAACGTCCAGTCCCAGGAATCTGAAAACTGCTGGTCGTCAACCGTGGTCTGCCAGCTCTGCGCTGCGCCGTAAGCCAGACCGTACCAGGTAAAGTTAATCATGCCTTCGCCGTCGTCCATCCAGGTTGTGTTCAGGACTCCGGTGGCTCCCAGATTCTTTCCGTCAGTAACGAACTGGCGGATGTTGGGGATTGCTTCCGAATAATCCGGGAAGATTCGGCTCCAGTTGCTCACACCGGGAGCGACCCAGGTTTCAAGGCCCACGTCACGAAATGGCTTGATCTCGGTCGCGTAGGACTTGCGGGGTGCGTAGTCCCACGGCACAGCGATCATATCCTTGGGCAGATCGTGCAAATCCTCAGGATGTCGAACTCCCATGTCGCCCCAGAAAAGAACCTTGCGATGATAGGGCTTGAGGACTTCATCGATCTTGCGCAGGTAATCGACATACACCTTTGAGTAACCCTCTTTGTCTACAAGCTCCTTGGTCCGCCCCTGTCCCAGCTCAAAAGTTTCATCGGCGCCGATGTGGAAGAACGGCCCTGGAAAATACTTGTTGAGATCAGCAAACATTTTGCCAATGAACTGATAGGATTCCGGGACTGTCGGGGACAACACCGCTCCGTATGGCTGCTCCGCCATGTCCTGGAAGCGCTCGTTCTCCAGCAGCAGGTGGAGATGGCCAAATGATTCCTGCTCCGGCATCACGATCATGTGGCGTTGCTTTGCATAAGCTACGATTTCGGTTGCTTCCTGCGGAGTGAGCGCCCCGCCCGGTTCTCCGGAAAGGGGCAGGCTGGGGTAATCGAACATGTTTTCCATGTAGGGCGAGTAAAGATTAATCTTGTACTGCGAGAGCAGATCAATCTCTTGCTTTATCGAAGCCATGGTTGGAAAGGGACCCCGGCTGATGTCAATGCTCACGCCCCGCCAGCGCATCGCCGGCCAGTCTACGATGGTGAGCACGGGGCAATGGGCAGAGCCGCCGCCCTTTGCCGGATGAAACAACTGCCTTAGAGTCTGGACGCCATAAAAAACTCCAGCCGCGCTTTTGGCCACGATATCGGCCTCGCGATTGGTCACTGAGATGACGTAACCTTCCTGGTCGGACTGTGCGGGCAATTTCAGTCCCGCCTGCTCAAGGATGCGGGCGCCCTCGCGGGAATCAGCCCGGGCCAGAACGATGCGCGGCCAGCCGGACGCGCGTGTCTTGATCGTCGCCTCCACTCCGGCGATGGATTTGAGGTCAGCGGCAAGCTCAGTGGCCTCAAAGTGGTCGTCGGCATTGTTGCCGTCAACGGCGATGGCCACGGTGCTCTTTGTAACAAGTTCGCCCGTGCCCATCTTCAACTGTTGCGGGTAGGGTGAAAGCGGCAATTCTGCCGCGGCAAGTGGCCAACAAATGAAAAGCAGTGCCAATAGGAAGCCAAAACGTCGGATGGTCAAAGTGAATCCCTCCATGGAGTCTATCCATACTTTACTTCTGTGCTCTGGTGAACCCGATAACATACACCCTGCCGCCGAAAGAACGCAATCACAAGACGGAGTTTTAATGCACAGCGCACTCTGCACTTGAAACAGCACATCGGCTTGCCACTGGTTTTCAGGGGTGAATTCTGCCCCCTCCGGATTCATGATTGCTGCCTGCAATATCAGGCATTCTCAGCGGATTATTCTTGAGGCATGGCAAAGGCAAAGAGTGCTGCGCCGGCGGGTATAACCACATACTGTCTGCCGTCCAGAAAGTAGGTTATGGCAGCAGAATAGACGGCGGCGCCCAGTTGCATGTGCCAAAGGTCCTGCCCGGTGCGAGCGTCGAGAGCGGTGAAATTGCCGTCGGCGTCACCGGCAAAGACCAATCCTCCGGCGGTCGAAAGCGCCCCGCCGTCAGGGGAAGAGAAGTACTTGAACTGCCATTCTTTGTGGCCGGTGAAAGGGTTGAGGGCTTCAAGGGCTCCCGAAGGCCTTACGCCAGGTCGGGGAGCGTAGACGCTGCCGATAAAATCATGCCCAGCGCGATATGTCTGCGGCGCAGCGCTGAACACGTCGCATTCGTCGCTTGTAGCCACATAGAGAAGGCCGGTTTCAGGGTTATACGATGGCGAATACCAATTGGTAAGACCCAGAGCGCCCGGGCACACCGTCACTCCTTTGGCATTTGGCGCGGCGGCCGGTTCAGGCACCGGGCGGCCATCCTTCGCGATTTCTTTCGCCCAGGTAACACGACCGAAAGGCGTGGCTGAAAGGAATTTGCCGTCGGTGCGGTCCAGCACATAAAGGAAGCCATTGCGATTAGCCTGGATCAACAGCTTTCGCGGCTGTCCTTTCCAGTCGGCATCGATCAGCAGCGGAATCTGCGTGGCGTCATAGTCGTGCAGGTCATGCGGAGTGAATTGAAAATACCACTTCAGCTTTCCGGTGTCGGGGTCAAGCGCCAGCATGCAGTTGCTGTAAAGATCATCGCCTCCTCGCGCCCCTCCGTAGTCGCTGGGAGAAGGATTTCCAGTCGGCCAATAAATAAGATTCAATTCCGGATCATAAGTACCGGTAATCCAGGCGGGAGCGCCACCCGTCTTCCAGGAGTCTCCTGTCCAGGTATCGCGGCCGGGTTCGCCCGGGCCGGGCACCGTATAAAACCTCCAAGCGCGGCGCCCAGTGCGCGCGTCGTAGGCGTCGATGAACCCCCGAACACCGTATTCACCACCCGAGATTCCCACGATCACCTTGTCCTTCACCACCAGCGGCGCCACGGTAAAGGTGTAGGCCTTGTGATAATCCGCAGCCACCGTGTCCCACAACACATTGCCGGTCTTTGTGTCGAGCGCAATGACGTGTCCGTCGAGCGTGGCCATGAACAGCCGGTGGCCCAATATAGCAAAGCCTCGATTCACCCTGCCGCAGCAAGGTTGGACCTTTTCCGGCAAATTGCGCTGATAGCGCCAGATGGCGCGGCCTGTGCGAGCGTCCAGAGCAAAGGCGCGATCGTCCTGGCCGGTGCCGTATAGGACTCCGTCGACCACCAGCGGAGTGGTTTCGAATTGTCCCAGGTCGGATGTCTGAAAAGCCCATGCCAGGCGAAGACGCGAAACATTATTGGTATTGATTTTGTCGAGAGTGCTATAACGCCATCCCGAATAGCGGCCGGAATAAGTGAGCCAGTTCTGCGGCTCGGCCGCGGAATTCAGGATGCGCTCGTATGTCACACCTGAGGTGGAATTCTCCTGCCCGTGCGAAGCCACGGCCATGCACAAGAAGCAGCAGAATGCGAGGACCATGCCGCTCCATTGCAGAATTCTCCTGGACCGGATGCCATCGTGGTGGTTCCTCGAATCGCGCAAAGCGAAGGAGAATTTATCTTTCTTGGTTTTCCTCGCAGACTTTCGAGGTAAGCCACAAGGTCGCGCAATTCCGCGTCGCTCAGCATCTCCTGAGTATAGGTCGGCATCAGCGACTTCCGTTCGTGGATCACCGATTCGAGGTTCTTTTTCAGCAGCAGGTGGAACTGCTGGCTGGTGTCGAGCAGTTGAATGGAGAATTCATCTTCATTCCTGGCGATGCCGGTGATGTGCTTTCCATCCCGCGTAGTCACCGTGACCGTGTCGTAGACAAGCGCATCGGCATAGTGATTGTTGGGATCAACCATCCCGTCGCTCAGCTCTTTACTGGGTTCACGGATGGATTCAATCAGGTAAGCCACAGACCGTGACGCGCCCACCCGACTCAGGTCCGGTCCCAGGCCGCCGCCCTTGCCGTCGACCATGTGGCACTGCGAGCAGGCTCCGTTGCCGAAGAAAATCTGTTCGCCTTTCTCACTGTTGCCGGAAACAGCTGCCTGATGCGAAGGGCTGAGCGACCGAAGGTACGCAATGATAGCCCAGGTCTCGGTATTCTCGAGGTCGTTGGCAGGCATTTCCGTGCCCGGGACTCCATGAGTGATCGTCCGGAAGATCGCGGCGTCGGTCGAACCGTGGACCCAACGGCCGGAAGTCAGATCCGGTCCTCTTCCACCTCCCTTCGCGTTCAATCCGTGACAAGGCGAGCAGTTTCCCCGGAATAGAGACGCGCCCTCTTTGATTTTGGCCGCACTCGTTGCCGGAGGTTTTTCTGTTGCGACACCCGCCCTCTGCGCCGCCCAGCCCGGCAGAGCCCAACCCAATAGGACAGCCGCCAAAAGCGCAGCCACCGCCAGAGGCCGCTTCCAACGTTCTTGTGCAAGAGGTCGCAAAGTGCCTCCGCTTGAGTCATTCCATTAAAAGATTGTGCTGAATTTCTTTCTTGTCCCTACCGTTGATCCCCCGAAGTATACGCTTTTCAGTCCCGGCGTCAAACACCGTTTTGTTGCTCAAATGGACCCATGCATGAAGCGACTCATGGTCTCCCCGATTACTCCGCGGCCGAATCATTCTTCTAATTCACCCCCCCTTACGAGGCGTGATGAGAAAAATGAAGCAAACGTCGGCTATAAGGCTGGAAACAGAGTCTCCTGCCCAAGAGAGGCAGTTTCAATTATGATGTGTGTCATGGACGGTGATTCTGTCCCGAACCTGTATCTTGGAACATCCAGTTGGAGCGCGGCGAGTTGGGTGGGACCTTTTTATCCACCAGGCACTCCACCGGCGGATTTTCTCCCGGTTTACGCCAGCCATTACAAGACAGTGGAGATTGATTCCACGTACTACCGCATACCGTCTCGCAAACTCGTTCAGGGATGGTTCGACCGGACGCCGGCCGACTTTATCTTCGCTGCCAAATTTCCAGGAGAAATCACCCATAAGAAATTACTGGTTGATTGTGAGAAGGAGACCGAAGAGTTCCTGAAGGTTATGGAA
>JBJKQZ010000180.1:0-3374 GCA_046704865.1 Terriglobia bacterium | reverse complement strand
CCATTCCTCATGTCTGTGGGAGGAATCAGCCCGGTATCCGCTGCGTTCTGGCGCTGGTAGTAGCCATCCCAATTGCCGAAGAAGAACAATTTGTTTTTGACGATCGGCCCCCCCAGGGTTGCGCCGTCGTTGTTCCGGATGTCTTTGGGCTTGCTGCCTTTGACATGCACGAGAGCGTTCTGGGCATTTAACGCTTCGTCCGTGTGGTAGCCGTAGAGCGAACCGTGGAACTGGTTGGTTCCGGATTTGGTGATGATGTCCGTTGCCGCCCCGGCGGTCAGTCCTTTCTGGACGTTGAAGTTTGAGGTCTGCACGTTAACTTCCTGTACGGTGGCCGCGGGAGGGACAATCACCATGTGGTCCGGCAGCCAGAGAAAGACGTCCGTGGCCCCGTCAACCCGTGAAGTGTTGATGTGCGCCGGCAAACCGTTGGAGTTGATGTCAAAAGAGCGGTCCGGCGCGTCAGCCAGTGAATTGGGATAGTTGCCCGTAAGGGCCGTCGTCGACATCACCCCCGGAGCGAGCAGTTCGACGCTCTGGAAGTTGTGGTAGATATTCAGCGGCAGGTTTTGAACCGCATAGTTTGTGATGGTGGTGTGAACATTGGCCTGCTGAGTTTGAAGCGTGGTTGCGGCGCCAGAGACCGTAACCTGCTGGGTGACGGCTCCAACGCTCAGCTTTACGTTCTGCTGGCTTACCAAACCTACCGTGATGCCGATGCCGGTTGTTTTAACAGGTTTGAAACCCTGGGCCGTAACACTGAGTGTGTAAGTTCCGGCAGGCAAGTCGATAATGCTGTATTCACCGCTCGCGCCGGAAGTGGCGTTGCGGGTCAGGCCCGTATTGTTATTGATGATGGTAATTGCCGCGCCTGGCACAACTGCGCCAGTCTGGTCAGTGATGGTCCCCCCGATTGAACCATATAAAACCTGGGCGTTTAATTGTTGGATGGGGATAAAAACAAGAACAGCACCCAGGAAAAGTCCTGCTGCAAGCTTCAGTGGGAACCGAAGCCTCATGGTAGTGCACCTCCCTCGTTTCAGCGTTTGGAGACGTACCAAGTCCGAACAAAAGGCGGGCCGACAAAATAACTCGAGCCAGTCCAGCCGCAAACTTGCAAGTGATAAAGTAAAAAGCCCGCTAGGGTTGCAGAAAAACTAATAACACCTTACTAAATAGATTGTCAATGAATTCTTTCGTGATTTTTCGTTTTAGCGACCATAAAGATTTTTTTCGAAACTTCTCGGAAGCGATCGGCCACTTCTCGGGGGAAATGCGTGAAGAAGTGGGTGAATGTCCGTCACATTTTTATAACTTGCAAGGAGAGTTACTCAATACGCTGGGATTGCGTCTCCGTTATGATAAAGATTTGGACAGGAATGTTGAGTGTGGGCGGCCCAGCGCCGGCATTGCAAACAAAAATTCGCCGGTTGTTCCCTGGCCCACGATGCCATGCCACGATTTCGCATTCTCGAACATACCGCGGACATCGGGTTTGAAGCTTTCGGCTCCACGCTGCCGGAGGTGTTTGAAAATTCCGCGCGCGCGCTGTTGCAACTGATTGTGGAGCCGGAAAGCGTTGTGCCCAGCGTAGAGGTACGCATTGAAGTTCAGGGCGCGGACCTTGCCGATCTTCTGGTAAACTGGCTTAGTGAGGTTCTTTACCGGCATGACGCCGAAGGCTGGTTGTTCCGCGATTTCAGAGTTGAAAGTCTTGACGATCATGCGGTTCTGGGCATAGCATTGGGCGAAAAAATTGACCCGGCACGGCACCAGACCATCCTGATGGTCAAAGCCATTACTTACCATCACCTGAGCTTGCAGCAGACGGCAGGCGGGTGGCGCGCACAGGTTTACGTGGACATCTGAGATGTATTGTCAAGCCCCGGCGCAGGCGCCGGATTCTCAAGACAATTCCAGAGGAGTGGGCTGCTTCCACGGGCGGGCTTTGGGCCTTTTGAGCCGGCTGGGAGTGCTGGCGTTTGCGGCCTTGCCGCTGCTGGTTTTGGCCGCGCCGCATAGAGCCGCCGCAGCAACCGACAGCTACTATCACATCCAGGAAATCAAGCCGAATGTTTTTGTCTGGGTGGCGGAAGACATCCTTGACCAGGAAGGCGATCCGGAATTCAATCGCGCCGGAAACGCGGGCTTTATCATCACAAATGACGGCGTGGTTGTGGTGAACACCACCAACACGCCCTTCAATGCCCGCGCGCTGCTTTATGAGATTCGCAAACGGACGGCCCAGCCGGTCCGTTACGTGATCAACACCAGCGCCGCGCCCGACGCCATGCTGGGCAACGAAGCGTTTGAAGACTTCAAGCCTGTATTTATCTCCACTCCGCAGGCGGCACAGGCCATGCAGAATTATCGGAATGGATTTCCCGCCCGCATGGAAAACGACTGGAAGATTGCCCGCAGCATGCGCGGCATCCATCCCATTCCGCCCACACAGACTTTTGACAAGGAAACCACGCTCAACGTAGGCGGCCAGCAGATCCGATTGATCAACCTGGGCGACAACGCCTCTCCGGGCGACGCCGCAGTCTATCTGCCGCAGTCGAAGGTGGTTTTCCTGGGCAATGTTTTTCAGAACGAGTACATCCCCAGGATCGGTTCCGCAAACCTCGATCAATGGGCTGAGACGCTGCAGAAAGTGCAGTCGTGGAATGCCGATGTTTACGTCCCCGGCCATGGCCAGCCCGGTGGAAAGGTCCAGGTGCAGCGGTTCAGGCAATTTCTTGAATGGCTTTCCGGCCAGGTTCGGCTGCGGCTGCAGAAGGGCAAGACACTGCAGCAGGTCCAGGATGAACTGGTGCCGTTCCAAAGCGTGCATTGGCACGCGCCGGAACTGGAGTCCGAGGCGGTGGCCGCCATTTACCATTTGCTGGCGCGGACACAGAGTCAGGCTTCATCAGCTGCACAATCTCCAAGCCCATAACACAGAGGAGTCATCCAATGAACAATCCACGACGAGCGTTCCTTGCGGCAATCCCTGCACTGATGGCTGCCGGCGCCCTGGCTGCCGAAGAGAAATATCTGCCTTCAAAAGTCTATGAATTTTCCCAACTGCCGGTCCATCGGGGCAAAACCAACACCTCACGTCCGGTGCTCGACGGGCTCACGCATGAAAACTGCCGGATTGAAATCCATGAGTCAGACCTGGCGCCGGGCAATATGCCCCATCCGCCGCACCATCACAGCCATGAGGAGATGTTCTTCATCCGCCAGGGCACGCTGGCCATTACCGTCAACGGAAAAACCACAAAGGCGGGCCCGGGTTCGGTGGCGTTTATCGCTTCAAACAACGAGCACGGAATTCGCAACGCGGGTGAAGACCACGCGGAGTATTTTGTGCTGGCCATCCACCGGCC
>JBJKQZ010000179.1:0-5511 GCA_046704865.1 Terriglobia bacterium | reverse complement strand
CCTCCCACAACAAACTGGCCCACCTACAACGGCGATTACACGGGGAAGCGATACAGCACCCTTTCGCAGATCAACCAGAGCAACGTCAGGTCTCTCACGCTGGCATGGGCCTTCCAGACGCACCAGCAGGCGATGAAATCAACGCCGCTTGAAGTGAACGGAATCCTTTATTTCACGGTGCCAGACCATGTTTGGGCCGTGGACGCCCGCACGGGCCGGCAGATCTGGCAGTTCCAGCGGCAGTCGGAAGGGAACTTTATCGCCAACCGCGGCGTGGCGATGTACAAGGACCGGCTGTTTTTCGGCACGCCGGACGCCCACCTGATCTGCCTGGACGCCAAAACCGCCAAGAAGCTCTGGGACGTTGTAGTTGCCGACACGACCTTTGGTTATTACATCAGCATGGCGCCGCTTGTGGGGCACAATCACCTGATTGTACGCATTTCCGGAGACCAGACGGACATCAAGGCGTTCCTCGATTGCAGAAGTCCGGAAGACGGGCACCTGATCTGGCGGTGGTACGCAACGCCCAGCCCGGGGCAGCCCGGGGCCGATACGTGGCCCAACGCTGATGCCATGGCACACGGCGGCGGGACTACCTGGATGACGGGCACCTATGATCCCGAGTTGAACCTGATTTACTGGGGGACGGGGAATCCGCACCCTGTGATGGCAGGCCAGGTGCGCCCCGGAGCGAACCTATATACCTGCTCGATTGTGGCCATCGATCCGGATACCGGGAAAATGGTCTGGTACTTCCAGGCATCGCCCCACGATACGCAGGACCGCGACGCCAATGAAACACCCATCATCTTTGACGCGGATTTCCAGGGCAAGCCGCGCAAACTGCTGGCCCAGGCAAGCCGCAATGGATACTTTTTCCTGCTGGACCGCGCGACGGGTAAAGCCCTGGTGAGCTCGACTTACGGGCCCCAGAACTGGAGCGCAGGGCTCGACAAGCGCGGGGAGCCCATCCCCAATCTGAAAAAGCAGCCGCAAATTTCAGGCACCCTGATAGATACCATGGGAACAAACTGGTGGGCGCCCAGTTTTGATCCTGAAACGGGTTTGTTCTACGTGAACGGCTACCGCAGGATTTTTGTTGCTTACCTGACGAGAACAGGCTCCAAAGCCACTGAGTCCGACCATCAGGGAGCCGAGGTCAGCCGGCTGTGGTCACGGGCCGAGATGTTGGCGATTGATTACAAAACCGGAAAGATCCGTTGGCGGCATGACAGCTCCCCGGTGATCGGATACGGCGAAAACGGTTCCGGCATCCTGACTACTGCAGGGCATCTGTTGATCACGGGAGATTTTTCCGGGGATCTGGTGGCGCTCGATCCCCTGACGGGAAAGACCTTGTGGCACATTTATGCCGGCGGCCGGGTGAGCGGCTGCCCCATGACCTACGAACTGAATGGCCGGCAGTATCTGCTGACCGCCGTTGACAGCGTGCTCTACGCCTGGGCGTTACCTGCCACAAGCCAGCAACCGCAACAGTAACTCAAACCGCAAGCCTGAATCAGTGCTGAGCAAGAGCATGATGGTCGTAGCTGATCACCCGCGTCAGCTTCCACGAGCCATTCTTAAATTGCCAGAGTTGGATGAAGCTCGCCTCGCCGGTTGGGCCGTGAGTGCCGGGATGGAGAAACCGGTGGACACCTATTTCCAGGGCGCCGTAGTTTTCCATCGGGTAGACGCGCAGTGTTCCGGGCACGAGCACCCGCTTGATGTCCGTTCCGCAGATGTTCCTTCTAATTGCCGTCACCAGTGCTTGTTTTCCCAGGGTTACGCCGTCCTTGTCATGGAAGAATTCAATATTGTTGTCAATCAGGCTTGCAAATTTCTTCATGTCGCATCGGTTATAAGAATCGAACAGCATGGCATCGAGCGTAGCCACGGTTTTCTCCAGTTCCGCCTGCGACCGGATATCACGGAGAGCCGGGACACCCTGGGCACCCGCACGGATGGCCATAAACGGGAGCAGCAACAAAAGCATTCCTCTCTTGCGCGCACAATTCAACCTGGTCATACCACTCCTTTCCTGACTGAACCTCTGACTTTTCTGGTATACGCAGGCGGAAGCCGTAATGTTCCGGTGGGCGGGATTTGAAATTTTTGCCGGGGCTGCTGATAATCTGTTGAACGCGGCCACGAACTGACGTCGAAGGGCCGCCACAAAATGGGTCGTCATCACGCGTATTTCTTGATAATATAAAGAGTTTTCGCGACATCCAAAAATGACAGAGAACAAAGCCTACAATCCGTTCAATTCCCGTGCGTCACTCGAAACCGAAAGTGGTCGCGCCACTATTTTCCGTCTTGATGCTCTTGAAAAGGCCGGGCTGGGAAACATTTCAAAACTTCCCTTTTCAATCAAAGTGCTGCTGGAAGCGGTGCTGCGCAACTGCGACGGCAAGTTGATCAAGGAAAGCGAAGTTGCGGCGCTGGCAGCCTGGAACGCCAAATCACCGGCGCGGCATGAAGTGCCTTTCAAGCCGGCGCGGGTCATCCTGCAGGATTTCACCGGAGTTCCGGCGGTGGTGGACCTGGCGGCGCTGCGGTCTGCGATGCAGCGGCTGGGCGGCGACCCCTCAAAGATCAATCCGCTGGTGCCCGTCGATCTGGTGATTGACCACTCAGTGCAGGTGGACGTGTTCGGCATGCCCACAGCGCTCCAGCGCAACGCTGAGATTGAATTCCAGCGCAACCGCGAGCGTTATGAATTTCTGCGCTGGGGCCAGCAGGCGTTTGCAAATTTTCGCGTGGTTCCTCCGGCCACGGGCATTGTTCACCAGGTGAATCTGGAATTCCTGGCCAAGGTGGTGCTGGCAAGCGAGAAAGATGGCGAAACCTTCCTGTATCCGGACACGCTGGTGGGGACGGACTCGCACACTACCATGATCAATGGCCTGGGCGTGCTGGGCTGGGGCGTGGGCGGCATTGAGGCTGAAGCGGCCATGCTGGGCCAGCCTTACTATTTCCTCACACCGCAGGTAATTGGCTTCAAGCTGAAAGGCCGGTTAAAAGAAGGCGTAACGGCCACTGACCTGGTGCTGACGGTGACACAGATGCTGCGCTCCAAAGGCGTAGTGGATAAGTTTGTGGAGTTCTATGGCGATGGCCTTTCGCAAATGACGCTGCCGGACCGCGCAACCATCAGCAACATGTCGCCCGAGTATGGCGCGACCATGGGCTTCTTCCCCGTGGATGCTGAAACACTGCGGTACCTGCGCCAGACCGGCCGTACGGACGAAGAAATCAATCGCGTGGAGCGTTATACCCGGGAGCAGGGAATCTTCCGCAATGCGGATACTCCTGATCCTGAATACAGCGATACGATGGAACTGGAACTCGAAACGGTTGAGCCCAGTCTGGCCGGGCCCAAGCGTCCCCAGGACCGGATTGCGCTTTCCGGCATGAAGAGCGCGTTCCACAAGGCGCTGACGGCGCCCACCAAGGAGCGTGGGCTGGGTCTGGCGCCCGATCAGGTTGGCCGCACTGCCACGGTCGGCTTTAACGGAAACAGCGCAAAGATCGGCCACGGGGCGGTGGTGATTGCCGCCATCACCTCCTGCACAAACACTTCAAACCCTTCAGTGATGCTTGCCGCCGGGCTGCTGGCAAAGAAGGCGGTTGAGCGCGGCCTGAGCGTACCGAAGTACGTCAAGACCAGCCTGGCGCCGGGATCAAAGGTGGTAACCGAATACCTGAAAGCCGCCGGCGTGCTGGAATCGCTGGAGAAGATCAATTTTGGGCTTGTCGGCTACGGATGCACCACCTGCATCGGCAACAGCGGCCCCTTGCCGCCGGAAGTTTCAAAGGCCGTAAAAGAAAATGATCTGGTGGCCGCCGCCGTGCTTTCCGGAAACCGGAACTTTGAAGGGCGCGTCCATCCGCAGGTGAAGGCCAACTATCTGGCATCGCCGCCGCTGGTGGTGGCCTACGCGCTGGCGGGAACGGTGGATATCGATCTGCCGAATGAGCCGCTCGGCCAGGACCGGGCAGGCAAGCCCGTTTACCTGAAAGAAATCTGGCCCACGCGCGAAGAAATTATTGATGCCATGAACAGGGGCATCCGGCCGGAGATGTTCCGCGAAGTTTACGGAAACGTGTGGAACGGCAACACCACCTGGAACGCCATCCCGGTGGCAGGCGGGGCGCTCTACCCCTGGAGCGAAGAATCAACTTACATCCAGGAACCGCCGTTCTTTACCGACATGACGATGGAAGTCCCGACCGTCGCGGACATCCACGGGGCGCGGGTGCTGGCGCTGCTGGGAGATTCGATTACGACGGACCACATTTCACCTGCAGGCGACATTCCGGAAGACGGACCTGCCGGCCGCTACCTGATGGAACACGGCCTGACGAAGAAGGACTTCAACTCCTTCGGTTCGCGGCGCGGCAATGACCGCGTGATGGTTCGCGGTACGTTCGCCAACATCCGGCTGCGGAACCAGTTGGTGGGCGGCAAGGAGGGCGGCTATACGGTCCACTTCCCAGATGGCGAACAGATGTCAATTTTTGACGCGGCCACCCGGTACAAAAAGGATGGAATCCCGCTGGTGGTAGTTGCCGGCAAGGAATATGGCTCCGGATCATCGCGGGACTGGGCGGCCAAAGGCACCCTGCTGCTGGGCGTGAAGGCCGTTCTTGCTGAAAGCTATGAACGCATCCACCGAGGAAACCTGGTGGGCATGGGCGTGCTGCCACTGCAATTCCAGCAGGGCCAGAACGCGGCTTCACTGGGGTTGACCGGAGAAGAGGTGTTTGACATTACCGGGCTTGGCGAGCACATTCAGCCCCGCTCGGAAATCAGCGTCACCGCTGTGGGTCCGGACGGCAAAAAGAAGAGCTTTAAGGCGACCGTACGTCTGGATTCCGAGGTCGAAGTCACCTACTACCGCAATGGTGGCATCCTGCCTGCCGTGCTTCGGAATTTTCTGCGGGAGGCTTGATCGGGAACATTGCGCCCGCATTCAAGGCGATCCCACCCGCAGGCCGAGACCTGATCTTGATTCATGTAAGAACGCGCCAGGTGATCAGCCTCTGGCCCCTGTTGTGCCTGGCATGCGCTGGATGTTTACAAAAAACTAACTGAGAGGATTCTTCAGGTATGAAATCGTATAATGGAGTTCCCGTTCCCGAGAGCGGCAATGCGATCAGTTTTACCGGCGGCAGGCTGGTTGTTCCTGACAATCCCATTATCCCTTATATTGAAGGCGATGGAACCGGCCGCGATATCTGGAAGGCCACCGCGCGGGTGTGCGACGCCGCGGTGGAAAAGAGCTACGGCGGCAAGCGCAGCGTAGCCTGGTTTGAAGTTTTTGCCGGTGAAAAGGCCTTCCGGCAGTTCGGCGAGTGGCTCCCGCAGGGGACGCTGGACGCCATCAAGGAATTCCACATTGCCATCAAGGGCCCGCTGACCACGCCCGTGGGCGGCGGCATCCGCAGCCTGAACGTGGCACTGCGGCAGTTGTTGAATCTTTACGCCTGCTGGCGGCCGGT
>JBJKQZ010000178.1:0-4582 GCA_046704865.1 Terriglobia bacterium | reverse complement strand
ACATTCGGTTCAGGGCCGTTACCCCTGAACCGAATGTAAACGCGCCGCGCGGCCCGTCTCCAAGTTCCGGCTGGTAGTGGTTCATCACGTAGTGGCGGAAGTCGAACCCGAACCGGATTTCGTGATTGCTCTTCATCCAGCTTGCGTTGGCATTGAAGGTGTAGGACTGGTCGTTGCGGAAAGCAGGGTTCCAGCCTTCCGGATTGCCCATGTCTGACCAGGAGGTGTAAAACGCGGGCATGCCGGCTTCGCGGGGGTCGGGGCCGTTGGTTCCCGGAATCCCGAGCACGTCCAGGCCGAAGTTGATGCCGCTAAGCTGGTCAGGAGGTTGGCAGGCCTGGCCAAATCGCTGCCAGCCAAGCGTAGCGTCAACCAGGAACGAGGGAGAGACGGTATAGGTCTGCCCGACGCCTGCAATCTGCGTCCGCGTGTGACATCCACCCAGGCCTCCATCGCCGATGTCGGCGCCGCCGGCTGCGCCCAGCGTGGGCCCGGCGCTATCGAACCTCGCAACCATGGTGCTGTACTTGAACCAGAGCTGGTGCTGGTCATTCCGGTTCCAGTTAACCTTGCCATCGAAATTGTTGCGGTTCAATTTCTGTGTGCCGGAAACGAAGTAGTTGTCAAAATCTCCAGCGCCAGGCTGGTTGGGGGCAGGGACCAGATCCAGCAGCGTCATCATGGGCCCATTCAGCCGGGAGGCGGGAATAACATTCAGCGCTCCAGCCGAAGAAATCACGGAGCGTCCCGTGCCATCGGGGTTTCCTGTATAGGGATCGAATATCATTCCTTCCTGCAGAGGTACCATGGCGCCCTCGGTGGTGGGAACCATGATGGAATTGCCCGAGGCGTCGAGGATCTGAGCGCCCAGGAAACGTGACAAGTCGCCACCCCGAAGGTCAAGCGCCGGCACTGATGCGAGGGCAGTCTTGTTCACACGCTCAAAGGTACCTTCGTAGTCGGCAAAGAAGAACAGCTTGTCTTTCTTGATGGGGCCGCCGAGGCTTCCCCCGCCGAAATTCATGATAGTTTTAGGTTTTCGGTTCACACCGGCCCGATTTTCATCCCATGTGAACGCCCGCGTGACGCTGTTGTTGTGAAACCAGAAGCCGATGCCGTGGTAATCATTGGTGCCCGACTTCGTCACCACGTTGACTGCTGCGCCTCCCGTGAATCCCTGCTCGGCATCGAAGTCGTCCGTGGAAATGTTGACTTCCTGGATGCTTTCCACCGGCGCAATGTACGCCGCGTGGTGAGGCAACGTCACCAGGATGTTGGCCGAGCCGTCCAGGCGCTGGTTATTTGCGCCGCGCTGCTGACCGTTGATGTTGGTTGTGAGAGCGCGCTCAGGCGTATCAGCCTCGGCGTTCTGAAACGTCGCCGGTGTTGCGCCCGGAACGAGATTGATCAGTGTCTGGTAGTTGCGGAAGCGGGAGAGCGGCACATTGTTCACTGCCTCCGGGTTGATGCTTGTACTTACTTCAGAAGTTGTTGTCTGCAGGGCGGCTGTGCTGGCCTCCACCGTAATGGCTTGAGCAACGGCCCCCACCTCCAGGCCGGCATCAATGCGGATTTCGGTGTTGATCGAGACATTGATACCTTTTTGCTCGTATGGTCTGAAGCCGCTCTTGTTAACCGAAAGGTCGTAGATTCCTTCCAACAGGTTCCTGATCGTGTAAAAACCCGAGTCGTTCGTAGTTGCTTCGCGCGTGAGGCCCGTGTTGGTGTTCCTGACCGTCACGGTCGCGCCGGGTATCACACCCCCTGTCTGGTCCGTTACGGTTCCAACCACCGAGCCGTAAAGAACCTGTCCTTTAGCCTGCTGAGCTAAAAATGGTGTCAGCATGAGGCCGACACCCAAAACAAAAACCAGCAAGAGTCTCTTCACCATGCTTCGCTCCTCCTAATTTAGAGGTTTGGACCCAGACGGTACGCGACGCTCAGAAAGATAAACTTCAGATGTTGTTGATCTTCAGAAACTTGTTCCTGGAACGACCGTAATGAAAACGACCGTTATGAACTGGCAGGGGCGATTTTGGGTACCACCGTTATAAAAACGGATGGTATGAACTGAAGGGAGCGAATTTTTGGGAACGACCGTTATAAAAACGACCGTTATGAACTGGCAGGAGTGAATTTTTTGGACCGATCACTATAAAAACGGCAGGTATAAACTCGGGGGACTTATTATTGAAACGACCGTGATGAAAACAACCGGTATGAACTTAAGGGAGTGATTTTTAAAAACAACAGCTATTAACCCGACTACCTTCTTTAATAGGATCTTCCCGCAAAATACCAGACTAAAAAATGCATTGTCAAGAAAATTCTATGCAATCACCTGCCAGATGCAAGGACATATCGCTGTCGAAGCCGGATTAAATTCCAGCAGCTAAAGTGCTTGAATGGCTCCGGCAATCCATTTTGACAGCGCGAATTGCAGGAAAATTCTGTCCCTGAGGGTAAGAAAACAGCACGTGAATAAGCGATTTGGATGAACTGCTTGCGGCGGTCCGTGTTTCATTCAAGTTGAACCCATTTCAACAGCGACCCCGTGCCCGAAGTGCCCTAAGGTGTCTGCCCAAGTGCCCTTAGGGATTTTTCTATGCGGTCACGCAGTTGCGTTTGCCCACGCGAGGCCGCGGCGTCCCGGGCTCTGCGACCATAGATCAGCGCCTTCTGTTTGTCGCCGGAGCGCGCGAATGTCGCTGCCAGCGCGTAAAGGTAGGTGGGCGTGTAATCGTCCTCGGGAGCAAGCGTCTTCTTGAAGTGCTCGATGGCCTCGGCGTACTGCTTTCGATTCGCAAGAATGCGGCCGATATGAAAATGCGCCAGACGATAATCCGGCCGCCGCTCAACCGCCTTTTCTATAGATTGCAGAGCCTCGTCCAGCTTGCCCTGCCGCTCAAGCACTACTCCCAAATTGTTGTAGGCTTCCGCGTAAACAGGATTGGCCTCGATCGCGCGCCGGAATGCCTGCTCCGCTTCCGACATCTTTCCTTGCCCCATCAGAAGCACGCCATAATTGTAGTGAGCGTCCGCAAGATTGGGATTCAGGCGAATCGCTTCCCGGTATTGTTCCTCGGCCTTTTCCGGTTGGTTCACTTTTCCGTAAAGAATGATGAGATTGGCATGGGCCAGGGCCAAGTTGGGATCGAGTTTGAGGGCTTCCAGGTGTGCTGCGATCGAATCCTCAATTCGTCCTGCCTCCTCAAGTTGAATCCCGCGCTGGAGGATCGATGCCGGACCGCGGTCGAGTGCGCGCAGTGCATCGCGCAGCGGGTCATGGAAGGGTGGTACAAGCGTCTGGTTGGCGTCGTGGAGTTTGAGTTCCTCATTGGACTGCTGGAGCTCACCAAGCCGGCGGTAGGCCCTTGCCAGTGCGTAATGCGCGGCGCCGTAAGCTGGAAAAAGTTCACAGGCTTTCTGGTAGGATTCAACCGCTCCCGACAAGTCCCCCTTCGAAGTGCGAATCCGGCCCAGACCGTAATAGGCTTCCGCCGTTTCAGGATGGTCCTTGATAATCGCTTCGTACATGCTTTCGGCTTCTTCCTGGTGCCCTGTAGTCAAGAGGCTTTCAGCCAGCTTCAGCCGCGCCGGAAGATAACCGGGGTCCAGGTGAAGCGCTTCGCGGAAGGCATTGGTCGCACCCTCGCGGTCTCCTAGTTCGGTGCGCACCAAGCCCAGGTAGTACAGCCATCGAAACGACTTGGGATCGAGTTGATGGGCCCGCTCATAACAGACAGCCGCAAAATTACGGTGCTTGTAAAGGTCCAGCAGCATCCCAAGCTCGCCGTTGGTTTCAGCGTCCAGGGGTTGGGCGCGAGCCTCGTCGTAGGCTTTTCCAACCTGTTCACGAATTACAGGAGAGAAATCGTTCAAATCGATCTGTGGCAAGTTCGGTAGAGGCGCAGTCTTAGCGCCAAGAACGAGCGCGCTGATTCCCAAAGCTGCAACCGCGTTCAACAGACACCGCCGCATGCCCCCATTGTAAGGACAGGCGAGACCCTAAAATCAAGCTGGATTGCCGTACGCCGCGGACTGCGGAACTTTTGCAATACTGATCGAGGCGCAACGGTAAACCGTTAGAACAGCCTGCCAACCTCGAAATCGGAGGCTCACCTTATCTGCTTTTGCCGAGGAAAAGATTGAACACCTTTCGCAGAAAATCGAAGTAGCGGTCGACGACGCGTTCTTTAAGAGGAATGATGGCGTTGTCGGTGATGCGGATTTCTTCCGGGCAGACCTTGGTGCAGCATTTGGTGATATTGCAATATCCAACGCCATAAGCGTTCTTGAGATCTTCTACCCGGTCTTCGGTGTCCATGGGGTGCATGTCAAGTGACGCGGTGTAGACAAAGAACCGCGGCCCGACGAATTGCTGTTGCAGGCGGTGCTCGCGCAGCACATGGCACACGTTCTGGCACAGGAAGCACTCAATACACTTGTGAAACTCCTGAATGCGGTCAACATCCTCCTGGATCATGCGCCAGGTGCCGTCGGGGAAGTCGGGCTTGCGCGGCCTGAAAGGCTTGATCTTTTTCTTGACCTCATAGTTCCAGGAAACGTCCGTTACCAGGTC